>PAIY01000122.1 GCA_002704825.1 Phycisphaeraceae bacterium | reverse complement strand
TGCCAAATATCACAACGTCATGGGACGTCCAGTTGGGATTCTGCAAGGCATGATTAATGCATGCCAGCAATGCAGCCGTCGTCAACCCACTGACGATCCCCAGGGCTGTTGCCAGGAACAGCAGCCATTTGGAGTGCTTAAAATATAACGAGAGAATATGCATGCGGGTTAACTTGTGCGGATGGCTTCCTTTGTTTGGTTAACAGACAATTGGGACTGGAACTGTTGAGTTATTTGCTTAAGTAAATTCTTGATCAAAGAGTCAGAGTAAACATTCCGGCTGTATTTAATTTCAACGAGAAGTTTATCTTTTTCTGTCTGGCAGGCTTCGATATTAAATTGATATAACCGTTCTTCATCACCTGGCATCACGCCGGCAAACTTCATATCGACAGGTCTCAAAAACTGATGTTTATCCTGCTGATATTTGCCGTGATAGTTGAATTTGATGCTGGGCTGAGGGATTTTTCGGATAGCAGACTGAATCTGATCTGAATCGACAAGGTATTTCAGTAGGCCAAATGTTGTAGCTTTTGTCCTCGCCAATTCAAGTGTTTGATGCAGGTAGGTGTAAGGTTCCCCCCCACGCTCGACAGGAGAGGTATCAACCAATAATGGTGCCACGCATGTCAGATAGCCAAACACGTTGGACAAGCCGTCAACTTCTAAATCAACGTCTCTGCCATGGCTGGTGTAGTCCACTAAAAATTGACTGATATCAAAAACATGACTGAATGCACCACCTATTACACGCAACAGGATTTCGTCAATCTGAAATTCAGATTGATTGGTTACTTCCCAATAATTACCCAATGGCAAATGGGCCGACTGAATACTTGAACTCGAATAACTATTAGGCCCCTGATTCATTTCGGTCGGCAACGGCTCAGCCATATCCCAGGGAACATCCAACCAATGACTGGCCTGATCAAGCACGCTTTTACTTTTTACTGATATGTCAAGATCACGACAAACTGAGGAATAGGACTGATCAGAATACCGGCCATCCTGCAATTGACGACATTGTGTACCATTGGGATGGAGTAATGATTGCAGATCGCTCTTGAGCACCTCAAGACTCACGGAATCAAAAACAAGATGATGCATCACGACCAGCAAATACGACTTGTTTGATCCGCATTGGATCAGAACCAACTTGGCCAATGGCCCATTGTCAATATCCATTTGTTTACGAAGATCGTAAGCAAGCGTCTGAATACTTGCCGTCACATTGGCGTACTGATTCAGAAACACCGATTCGGCTATCTCAGGGATTTCAAAATCACCAATGGATTGCTTCCAGCCTTCTGCTCTTTTCTGAAATGTCAGGCGCAACGATTCATGTCGCCGAAGCAATGATTCTGCAGCCTGCATAAACGCATCACTCGTGATCTGCATCTGGAATTGATACAGGAAAGCAACGTTGTAAAACTGCGGTCGCTGAATCCCACGCTCAAAAAACCATCGCTGTGATGGGAGCAGTGGTAAGTCATCGTTGCTCTCTGACCTTGAACATTGTTTGGTAGCAAGTCCCTTCATTGCATCAGCAATGCGAGCGATGGTTTGGTATTGGAACAGCATTTTGGGTGTCATGCACAAGCCAACTGATTCAGCCTTCAAGACAACCTTAAATACCTGCAACGAATCACCGCCCAAATCGAAAAAACTCTCATCAATTCCGAACTGGTCGACACCTAAAATTTCAGACCAAATTGCATATAGCTTTGATTCCACTGGGGTTCGGGGGGATTGCGGGGCACTTTCTTGATCGTCTTGGATAACATGGCTCTTCAGTTGAAGCTGATCAACTTTGCCATTCGTATTAAGTGGGATATGGGAAACAAGAAGCAATCTCGACGGCAACATATACTGCGGTAAAAATCCGGCAAGGAAATTCATTACCTCAGTCTTATCGAATTGTTTTTCATCTGAATCGTCCAACACGACATAAGCAACGACACACTGGTCCCCATCGTCATTCTTCTGGACGCTAACAGCACAATCAGCAATGGACTCATGCTGTCGCAAGACCGATTCGATTTCCCCAAGTTCGATGCGATAGCCACGAATCTTCACCTGGTTATCGATCCGACCGAGAATTTCAATCTGACCATCCGGACGCCACCGCGCTAAATCACCTGTCTTGTACATCCGGTACCGGCTATCAAACGGACATCCTAAGAAACGTTGATCAGTCAAAGTAACGTCACCGGCATACCCCATGGCCACGCACTCGCCAGCGATATACAATTCACCTGGTTCATTGACGGCACAGGGCTTCATCGATTGATTGAGGATGTAATATTTCGCGTTCTGGATCGGACGCCCATAGGGAATACTGCGGTGTCTGGCTTCCTGATGTGTCACCCGGTAATAATTGGACCAGACGGTTACCTCTGTCGCCCCACCTAATGAAATCACATCAGCATTGGGGTAACGTCCAATGATCTGCTTGGGTAAATCGAGTGGTATCCAATCACCACTTAAGAAAACCAAACGCAATGATTCAGAAAACTGTTCGACGTGGTTCTGCTTACCAGCCAGAAACAGTTGCTTCATAAATGCTGGCGCGGAATCCCAAAAAGTAATTTTTTCATCATCCAGAATTTGAATCATGGCATCCGGATCAGATCGCTCTGTTTCAGAGGTAATTCGAATCGTCCCACCTGCCGCCAGGATGCCGAATATGTCATAGACAGACAAATCAAAACAAATGGATGTAACGAACAGGAGTTTGTCCTGCGGAGAAACTTTAAACTCGCGGTTTCCCCAATCAATCAGATTGCTGACGGAACGATGGCTAACCTGCACACCTTTGGGTTCGCCTGTCGTCCCCGATGTGAAGATGATGTACGCAGGTTCAGAACTGATTACATTCACATCGACAGGTTCAGAACTCACATGATCTTCAAGAGTAATCTGGTGAAATGATGTGTTGGGAGGCCAGTTGAACTGCCCAGCTTCTTCGTCTGAACAGTCAATAGAAAAAACATGTTCAAGAATATCAGTTTTCAAAACAATTTCTGATGCTTTATCCAGCTTGTCACTGGAGACCAGCATGCATCGAATCTGATGTTTTTCTAAAACGTTTTGAATACGATTAACAGGCCATGAATCATCGAACGGCACATAGACACAACCTGCCTTCAGCACGCCAAGTAGAGAAGGGATAAGATTGCAATCTCTCTTCATCAAGACCGCAATCTTATCTCCTCCCTTATAGCCATTTTTTGCCAATGCAGCCGTGATGTGTTTGGCTCTTTGATCAACCTGCGCATATGTCAATTTAAAATCTGAATCTTGTACCGCAATCGCGTCTGGAGTTTTCTGCGCAGATGCTTCGAACCATTCATGAATACATTTTTCTGAGGGGAATTCACGATCTGTTTCGTTGTTTTGCTGTGTGACAAAATCAGATTCATCAGATGTCAGCATTGACCAATCGGACACCTTGCCATCAATGCTATCATTCAATTGAAGAAGTAATGCATTAACGTGATCTAGCAGAGATTGGGCTGTCTGATCTTCAATGAACTCCGGCCAATAACGCAACCCGATTTTCAAACAATCAGTTCCAGAGCATTCCAGCACCAATGGAACGGAGGGTTTGCTGTAAAAAGTGATATCATTAATAGGTAAATCTTGACAGCTATCAGCCAAATCTTGACGGTCATACACAACCAGTGATTCAAATAACGATTTACCTTTTTCACGGATCAATGACAATTGATTCACATGCATCATGTTGCGAAGTGCAAGATGCTGCTGGCGTATATCTCGAATCAGGTCGCTTACATTCTGAAAACTGTTTAGATCTGCCTGCACAGGCAATGTGTTAATGAGCAACCCCACCATGTTCTGACTGCTAGGCAATTCTTTGGGACGATGTGATCGGGTTGAACCCCACAGCACGCTATCCTGGCGTGTATGCCGTGACAGTACCACTGCCCATGTCGCCTCCAGGATTGATGTCATACTCATGTCATATGTGTCTGCCAATTTCCAAAGCAACTGGGTCTCCTTGGCAGACAGTCCCGATGATTCGATCTTGCTATGTGCAAACCTTTTATCCACTTCTGGTGAGGAAATCATGCCGATCGTACCGCTACCATTTAATGTCTTTCTCCATTGATCGGGACTTGTAGAATTCGTCGGTATCCCTTTCAGATAGCTGAGATACGAAACAAAATTACTGTTCTGTTCAAGTGAATCACCACCCAGAATGCAGCAAAAAGCCTTAAGAAGCTCCGGAATGGATCGCATATCCATGATCAAATGATGAATGGTAAAAATGGCTTGCCATTGATCGCGTGCTATCTGGAAAAATGCAAACCTGACCAACGGTGAGTCCAGAACTGTAAAACCATCCATACAATCGCCGACCAAGAACCGATCAATGAATTGCTGTTTTGAATCCTGAGTCTGTTCTGACAAATCAAAAAACTTAATGGATACATCAGATGATTCATCCACCATTTGAATTGGATTGTTCTGCGAATCGAGAGTAAAACGAATGCGTAACGCATCAAACCGATCAACCAGAAGCCGACAAGCATGCCCTAATACTTCCTGTGTACATATGGCATTGAATTTGAATGCAACCTGCAACACATTGCTCTGGCTCCCTGAAGTACGGCATTCACAGATTGGACATTCAGGAGTTGGACTTTCGTTGGATCGATTTCCGGGGAATGAACTTCCGGGGGTTGAACTTCCGGGGGCATGACGCACGGAATCGGCAAACATCACCTTCTGCATGGGCGTCAATTGATAGATCGCATCACCGGCAGAATTGCCTTGAAATTGCATGCTTTTCGATTGTTTAATCAACTAACACCCCGAGTCATTTCGATGAACATGCATTGATTAATCTGCATGCCTCACATTTAATACGTTAATTCTTCACTTCCGTACTTTTAGTAATACGTTCTTTGATTTCCTTTACCCGTTTGATCAAACGTGAATTAGGATATTTGTAAATGATGTACTCTATAATTCTTTGACAATCCTGATAATCACTTCTGGCCAATGAATTCATTGCTTGTGAAAAATACATGTCCGCTGCAAGAATGTGATCCGGGAACGTCTTGACGAATTGCTTTCGAGTTACTTCTGCGAGTGTCTCGGTATTCCCCAAACGTGCTGCAACCCATGTGATGTATAAAATCTGCGGCAGATAATTTTGCGTTCGCTCATCTTCTTGGTACTTGATACTGGCGTCTAAAACCTGGCCGTAGTTCTTATCGCTGTAGAGATATTTCAGATGCAGCATGGCTGCCTTACCGAAGGTGTTGCCTTGGGTTTCAGGTGTTAATAGGGACTGGATCATGGCTACGGCATCTTCATGGCGACCGATGTCATCGAGAATCTGCGCTTCTCGGAAGATTGTTTCACTGACATACTCGTGGTCATTTCGTTTCAAAGCAGCTGCTTTAGCCACTTCAAAACATTCAATGGCATCGTCATATCGTTCTTCACGCAGTAAACGATCACCCGTTCCCTCCAGATATGTCTTTATATCACGCTTCTGAAAGTCTGCTGTTGTACCATTGACTGATTTGGAAGCGAACACATAAGCGGTCATGGGGCGATGGGCCCGTAATGCAAAATCTTCGAGCTGAATCAAGTTGATTGACTCTTGCACCCAACCCGGCAAGCCTTCAAGATCTTTGGCCTGCCAATACTCGTCTGGGACGTGCAGTAATGGTAATACCAAACTCAGAGCCATCACGCGCATGGCTTGATCTGGATTGGCTGCTGCAACGGATTGTGCCCTTTGAGCCACCTGATCACTGACCTTGCGAATTTGCAGGGAATATTCATTGAGTAATACGGCCTGTTCATCTTCGGCAAAAGCATCGGCATCCAAGCTTTCAGTAAATTGCTTGCTGTACTTCTTGAGTAAATCTACTGCGGAAATTTTGATCTCGATCTGTGATGATTGACTAAGGGGTGCCAAGCTCAAATCGGTTCCGAGCGTATCGTCCAGAAGGTTATCCAGTGCCTGTTGTCGTTGTTGCGTAAAACTCTGCTCAATGTCTTTTTTGACATCGCTGATCAGTTCCAGACGGCGTTTAAACGCACGCATTTGAGGATGGTTGGCATACTTCTGACTGATTGTTTGATAGCTCAAGGCTTCATCAGCCCCTGTCACTTCAGCCTCAACCTGCTTACTGACTAGCAGTAGCAGGATGGCCAATAAGCAACCCAATCGCATGATGTACGCAACGTCCTTATTCATGCGGGCAAATCTCCGTTTCCGGTACGCTGTTTCAAAGCTCGAATCTGTTCATACAGCCACTTCCGCCAATCCTCTCTGAACTCACGCGGCTTGGCTTTTTGCAGCAATTCATAGGCTTTGGGCAAATCATGATCTGCCTTGATGTACGTTCTTGCCAGGTTTTCGATAATGTGCAGATCATTGGGAGCGACATTCAGAGCGGTTTCGTAGGCCTTGACCGCCTGGTCGTAATGCAAGACCGTTTCATACAGAACACCAAGGTTGTACTGAGCCTCATGCCGATTAGGTGCCACTTCATATGCTTCCCGAAATGCTTTTTCAGCTTCGGCATAGTCTTTTTGTTCCATTTCAAACGCGCCCAACGCCAGCCAGGATTTCAGATGCTTGGTGTCCGTTTGAACGGCCTTTTGAAGCAAATCAAGTGCCTCCTCGAACTTGGATTCTTCATGCTTCTTGATAGCTTGGCCATATAACGCATCAGCCTGACGTTGAGCCTTCTGCCTTGCCTGAAGCTGCCTGGTCAATGCCTGCTGAGCCTGCGTTTGTGTCGATTGACACCCACATAGCGTCATCAGCACACCAAGCAGCACAAAACTTGTCACCCATCGATTAATCATGTTTTTTCTCGCTTGCTGTATCACGCTTGGTCATGTCTAAAGTGGATTCAAATAATTTCAATGGGTTGCTCGGGTAATTCTGATCACTCATTTGGGCATGATCCATTTCATGTTGACTCAACCATTTGAGGTCGCTGAAATTCTGATCCCGCAAAACCGTTGGGCGGATGAATACAAACAGTGTGTCCTTGGTCGTATCGTTGTCACGATTTTTGAATAACTCGCCAAGAACTGGCACATCGCCAAGCAACGGAACCTTGTCCAACACCTTGCTATCCCTGGATGACGTTAAACCACCCAACACAACCATATGACCGCTGGGCACACGAACCGTTCCTTTGCTGTCGTTGGAGGTTTTCGGTGGCGGTAAATTGGCCGCAAGTTGCTGGGCTGTCCGCGTACCAAATGAACTGAGATTGACCTGGTACTCCAAACGCAGCCAATTGTCTTTGGAGATGTGTGGCAACACCGTCAATGTCGTTCCGGCTTCCACATAACCGCCAAAACTCGTAACCGAAGTCGAATCGCCCTGGCTAGTCACTTCATACGGTTCTTCATTCACCTGACTGATTTCAGCTTCCGAGTTGTCTTCAACCAACACCTTGGGAACCGAACTGATTCGGACATCCCCCACAGTTTGTAAGGCATTGACCACCAGGGAAAAGTCATCACTGTTAAAGACTCCCATCGTCCCACCGAATGACGCAGGATCGGCAATTGATAACGCGCCAGTTAGAGAATCCACTTCGGTAATACCGAATGTCGAAAAGCCGAGAATATCGGTGCCATCAATCCCGATTTTCCCACCCAAATCCACACCAAGATTAAACTCATCTGTCGCTCGAACGGTCACCAATGTCACCTCAATCATGACCTGTTCACGCGGATGATCGAGATTGGTTACCACCTGGGCAACTGAGTCGTGCTCCGCAGAAGACGCTCGAACCACAACAGCATTGATTTCAGGAGCAGCTGTCACCCGAGCCGGCAGCGCCTTCACATCGGTGTACGCCCCACCTCCGCCCCCGGAAGCCCCGGAAGTTCCCCCGGATGTCCCTGCCGTAGCTGTCCCACCTGATCCTGTTGAGCCATTCTGACCCGACTCCACGCTGGCGCGTTTTTCGTCATCCTCTTCCAACATTTCTTGAAGGACCTTGGCAACCTCCTCGGCATTGGAATTTTCAAGGTGGTACACACGGATATCACCGGCACCCGTTGGCAGAGGTTGATCGATGGCCTTGATGATCACTGCCATGCGCTTTTGATCTTCTAGCGATCCTTCCACCACGATACGGTTGTTCTGTTCACTGATGGCCACGCGCAAACGCCCACTATTCTTCCCCCCGGATCGTCCGGATTCGGATACCAGTTTTTCCAACGTATCCCGAAGTTCCTTGGCGTCGGTGTAATTGAGCTGATAACTGATCACTTCCAGATTGGGCGATTCATCCAATTCATGCAGCAGGTCAACGGCTCGTTTTACATCACTGGGCAGGCCACGCAGCACCACGGCATTGAGCTTGGGTTCTACCATGAATTGCACCAGGAAACTCTCGCCAGCTTTACGGGAACTGACATCGTCGCCACTGTCCTGCCCTTTTGTTGCAGGTTTACCTTTGTTTTCAGGTGTGTCTGAGTTGCCAAACAATGAGACGTTGCTGTCCTGGTTCTTGCCTATGGACTTAGTCAAAAACTTCTCCAGTAATGGTGTGACCACATCCGCTTCAAGAAATT
>PAIY01000121.1 GCA_002704825.1 Phycisphaeraceae bacterium | reverse complement strand
TCGCTTCTGCATCGCAAACCTCCTTGTCTTAATGCACAGAAGTCATATCGGCTCGAGACAAACATCTATCCCACATTTTGAAAATGACAGACCACTAGCACTGACCGAGCAGCACCTAAGCTTTACGAAGCCTGCCAATAATCTGTTCTGTAGAATGTCGAATTCGGGCCATGATGACCTGCCTTTCAAAATGCGTCCATTGTCATGAGATTCTCGCATAATTTCTGGACTGGGTTGAGGGGACATGTCAAATTTTACATAAATGCCATAAAGCGTTTGATGGTGTTACATTTTTGATATTCTGGCATGCATATCTATGAGAAAGCGGACAATAAAAGACGATTCGTGCTTTTTAAAGTTGACTTTTGTTTTGATCTCCCCTATAAAGGCAACCGCAGTAATAGCACAACGGGGGGAATACCGGGTTTAGCCTATCTTGTCTGGGAGATCCCTCAAGACAACTTAATTGACAGTCATGGCAAGGTTTTATCTTATTCAATTAAGTTAAATCTGATGACCAAGGCGCTGCTTTGTTATTTGGAAAACCATTTTCACTGGCAGTTGTAATATGCGCGTGTGAATTCGCTGAACAGTAAGGTTCAGTGCAATGATTATGAAATGAAAGTGAGGCGATTGGTATGTCGATTTTCCTTGATACCGGTCCGGAAGGTCGCATTGAGTTGGCCTTGGTGCAACGATCATTGCTGCTTGACAAAAAGCCCAGTATTCTTCGCTGGCACATGGCCTATTGGGTGTTTTCGGCTATCGACTTGTTTTTGACCATTGCCTCCTTCCGCATTGGTGGGCTGGAGATGAATCCGATTGCCAATTGGTTTTATATGCAGTTTGGTATCAGTGCATTGGTTGTCTATAAAGTCATGATGGTTATTTTGATCACTATGCAAATTGGCTATATTGGTAAATATAAACCGCTCTGGGCCAAACGCATTTATACTTTCGGCATTGCTACGCTTGTTTTGGCTTCGACGCTTTCTCTTTGCCAGACCATATGGTTCATCTATGAATATGGTTGGAGCACTTTTAAATCAGCCATTCAATTAGCCTTGTAGTCGAGACATCTTTCTTTTTCACCTCATGCTTGGTTCCTCACTGAACATATTTTCTTTTGCAGAGCAAATTTCATGCAATGGATGCGTAAGATAAACGGGCGGGTCTTGCCAGCGACATTGGTAAGTATTTTAATTCTGGGTCTTCTGGGACTTTGGATTCAATTTCAAGTTAAAGCAGATACCAATGCGGCACCGACGGTGTCTGCGAGCAGTTCTGCAGCGACGGTTGGTTTGCTTCAAACGATCGACGTGACAGCCACAGTGACCGATGACGGTTTCCCGTCGGGTGAACTGACCTATGCATGGTCGAAGGTCAGTGGCCCTGGTGATGTGGGCTTTGCTGATGCAACACGCAAAGACACCACTGCTGCTTTTTCCAAGGCTGGTTCTTATGTCATTCGTTTAACCGTCGATGATGGCGAACTGGCAACCACGTCTGATGTCAGTATCACCGTCAACAGCACCATTGCCTATACCATCACTGACCTTGGCACACTTGGTGGCAGCACGGTCAGTGTCTCCGCAATCAACAACCGTGGCCACATCGTCGGCCAATCCACGCTCACAGGTGACACCCAGACACACGCTTTCTTCTGGCACTCAGGAACCATGGACGATCTTGGCACGCTCGGTGGCAATGACAGTGCTGCATTGGGGATCAACAATGGTTCCTATGTTGTTGGTGAAAGTACCGATCTCGAAGGTGAGAAACATGCTTTCGTCTGGGACGGCACGACCATGTCCGACCTTGGCACCTATCCCGAAACCACCGGCACGGAAACCACTGCCAACGGCATCGACGACCTCGGCCGAATCACCGGCACCGCAGACGCATCCACCACACCCAAAGCCGTCACCTTCGACGGATTCAACTGGTCCGACCTGGGCACACTCGGCGGCTCATGGGCAGTTGCTGCAGCCAATAACATTCGCAATCAAATCACCGGCCAATCGCAGGATGGTAACGCCATTGCCCAAGCCTTCATCTACACCCAACCCAACGGCATGCTCACGCTCAACCCGCTCGACGGAACAACCGGTGGTAATGCACTGGCGATCAACGCATATGGTGACGTGGTGGGGCAGGCATCGACCGCTTCATCCGAACAGCATGCGTTCCTCTACCAAAATGACGAAGGCAAAGACCTTGGTACGTTGGGTGGCACATCTTCCGTTGCCAATGACATCAACAACCTTGGTGACGTCGTCGGCTCATCGCAGGACGCATCATCTGATGACTGCGCATTTGTCTATTTTCATGGTGTGATGATCGACCTCAATGACGTGATCGATCCTGCTGCAGGTTGGACACTTCTCACCGAAGCCAAGTCCATCAACGATGCGGGACTCATTGTTGGCCATGGTACGATCAGTGGTAATACTCGTGCTTTCCTGTTGACACCGGTCACTGCACAATTCAATACCATGATCACGCTGCCCGATGATCAGACCGATTACAACGAAGGCGACAGTGTCACCATTCACGCGGTCGCAGCGATCAGCAGTGGCTCGATCAATAAAGTCTCGTTCTACGAAGGCAGCAATTTACTTGGTGAAGACACCACCGCACCCTATAGCCTGACCTGGGCTACACCTGCCATTGGCAGCTACGACATCACTTGCATGGCAACTGCCAGCGATACATCAACGGTGACTTCCGACGTCGTGCATATCAATGTTCTCAACGTCAACGATCCACCATCCGTTGTGCTTGATGCACCACCATCCGGTATACGTTACGCTTCGGGAGCGGACATCCAGATCAGTGCGACAGTGACCGATCCCGATGGTGACGAAACCATCGCCAAAGTCGAATACTACCAGGGCGTCACCAAGCTCGGTGAAACCACACAATTGCCGCATACATACACTTGGCTCACCGTCATCCCCGGCGATTATTCCCTGACCGCCAAGGCGACCGATAACGAAGGTCTCACCGGCACATCCTCACCCGTCGCCGTCACCGTCAACACCATCCCACTCCCCGGCATGGCACTTTGGCTGCGTTCCGATGCAGGCATCGTGCTCGATGGCAACAACAAAATTCAAACATGGCAAGACCAATCCGGCAACGCCCGTCACCTCACCCAAGCCAACGAAGACGCCCGTCCAACCTTAGTCGCCGCCCAACTCAATGGCATGCCCGCCGTCCGCTTCGACGGCATCGATGACGCATTAGCCCATTCACTCTCCACCGCCTACGTCGGCAATAGCACCATTTACCTGATTCTCAAATCCAACGAAGCAACCCCCGCACAAAACACCACGTTCTTCGCCACCGCCGCCAGCAGTGGCATATCTGGCAGCTTCGAACTCACCACCGACGATCAAGCACCTGCCAACCTCGCCATCTCACAAAACAACACAGGCTATCAAGCGATCACCCCAACGCCTGACGCTTATCAACTCATCACGATCCAGATTGAAGACACGCTAGCCAAGGTCTACGCCGACGGCGCCATGCAAGCTGAATACACCATCACATCCGGCGATTATTCCGCCATCGCTAGCTATGTCCTGGGCCGCAACCGTGCAGGCGATAAGTTCGCCAACTGCGACGTCGTTGAGTTGTTAGTCTACGAATCCGCACAAACCCAAACGCAAATCGTTGAAACACAAAACGCGTTGTCAGGTGAATACGCGATTAATCAGCAACCAACAATCACATGGGATGCACCTGCAAGTGATAGCAATTTGACTGTTGGACAATCAGTTACTTTATCAGTCACTGCAAGTGATGCTGATGATGCCATTCAACAAGTCGAATTTTTTGCTAACGATATCTCACTTGGTTTGGGAACTGATCCAGAGGCTGATGGCACATATAATTTCCAATGGACACCATCCTCTGAATCACCCAACAACAATCTAATCGGTATGGTGAATCTGCATGCTGTGGTGACGGATGATGACAGTATTGCCCCCAAGAGTGCCAGGACATCTTCTGTAGCAGTGAATGTTGTTTATCCTGTCCTTCCCGGCGAGACATTGGTTGAAGTTCCGGGCGTTGAAGTTGTTAGTGGTTTGGGGGCAGGCCGTGCGATTCACGTGCGTGACGGCTACCTGTTCGTTGCTTGTAATGGTCCAACAGGTGGTGCAGGCAAGGTGTTGGTTTACCAGCGTGATGTGAGCGGTTGGGTTTATGACACGACGTTGTCTGGCCTGTCAATTGATGATGGCTTTGGCAGTTGCTTGCTGTTTGATGACAGTCAGTTGTTTGTGGGGGTGTCCGGTGCAGACGGCAACCTTGCCAGCGCGGTTGTGTTCACGGTTGACGAACTTGGCGTGTGGGACGGCGGTGTTGCCATGGAGCTTCCCGCGGAAGTGGTTGCTGCTGGTATCAGTGGTTCGACGGTTGTACTGGGTGAGAATGTGATTGCAGTGGGGTGCCCATCTGCCAATGATCGCAGTGGTGTTGTTTACATTTTCCAGAAGATCGATGGTACATGGACACCGGTACAGACGTTGACGGACGGCGAAGCTATTACTAATGACCGTCGCTTTGGTACCTCACTTGCTGTGTCTGGCAATCGGATGCTCATTGGTGCGACCAATGGTCATGACGACGACGACACGCTTGATCCGATCATCAAGATGGCGGGTGCGGTGTACGTGTTTGAACGTGCTGATGTGAACGGCGATTGGGGTTACGTCGACAAGATTCAACTTGACGATCCTCAGAGCCTGGCGACGTTCGGCAGTAGTGTCGCGCTCAACGGTGACACGGCGGTCATCGGTGCCCCCAGAACCCCCGGCACGGGTCAGGCGCTTTATCGCATGGGTAAAGCCTACGTCTATAACTTCGATGGTAGTGAGAGTAACTGGAATCTCTCGCACACGCTCATCCCCTCCGACGGTGCCAATGGTGACACGTTCGGTAAGGCTGTTGCAATGGATGGCGATTACGCGTTGATTGGCAGTCCTGCTCGCGATGCCGATGAATCGACAACGAACGTCGGCGGTGTGTACATGTACCACCTGCCAACACTGAGCATGCCCAGTGTTGCATTGATTGCACCGGATGCGGGTGAATTCGTCTTCGGTGATCTTGTTGATGGTGATATGACGTTGACTGCTGATGCGACGGCGAATGGTTCATCAACGATCACGAAGGTTGAGTTCTTCGTCGATGGCACATCCATCGGTGATGGCATCTACAACGCAGGTAGCTACGAATACCTTTGGGAAGATGTGACCTGGGATCGCCATGAGCTTCAGGTTCGCACGGTCAGTGACGAAGGAATTGCGGCTTTGTCTGCACCGGTGACGATGTACGCCACTCAGGATCCGGCGTTCGACGAACAACGCCTCATTGCCACCGATGGAACAAGTTGGGACCTCTTCGGCTATGCGGTTGATGTGACGAGCGACCAAACCACCGGCAACGAATACGCGATCGTGGGCGCACACGGTGATCAAGCCAACGGTGAACATGCGGGCAGTGCTTATATCTTCGAGAAGGATACTGTCACAGGCAATTGGGTACAGGCTATAAAGCTTACGAGTACAGATTCCGACAAGTACTGGGAAGGCTTCGGCTTTGCAGTCGCGATCCATGGCGACATGGCGTTCGTCGGTGTGACGCAGGACACGACTGAAGACAACGTCAACGGTGCGGGTACGGTGTACGTGTACCAGCGGTCGGAATCGAGCAATCAATGGGAAGCCCTCGGCAGCCCACTGGTTGCCTGGGACGGCAACACCGAAGGTAGCTTCGGTCAAGCCATCGCGGTCAACGACACGACGCTTGTCATCGGCGCACCTGAGGATGATGAATCGACCGAGATTACCGATGCCGGTGCTGTATATGTTTACACGTGGTCGGGCAGTGCGTGGGTACAGGGCAGCAAGTTGAGCGCTCCGATTCGTACAAAGGATGACGGTTATGGTCTGTCGGTTGCGATGGACGCTACCCACTTGATCGTCGGTTGCCCCGGTGACGATGACGATACCAACAGCATTACTGACAGTGGCAAGGTGTACTTCTACGCCTTAAGCGATCTGTCCAGCGTTACTGTCTTGAGCCCCGAAGACTATGCGGTCAGTGAATCCCAAACCGATGCTCACTTTGGTGAAAGCGTTGCGATCGATAACGGTCTTGCTGTCATCGGTGCTGCCAGTGCCTCGGGCGACTTTAGTTACCAGGGCAAAGCCTATGTGGCCAAGCTTAGCAACACCAACGATTGGTCTGCCTTGCAGGTTTTTACTGCCAGTGATGCTGCCCAAGACGACAGCTTCGGCGTGAGTGTTGCGATTCATGACGACCTAGTCGCTGTGGGGAGCTTCTTCGATGACGACAATGCCTCGAACACCGGTAGTGTGTATCTCTTCCAGCAGTCGGGCATTAATCTTACCGATGGTAGTTCCAGTGATGTCTTTACCGAGATTGCCAAGTTCGGTGCTCACGACGCATCGCCCAACGCTGCCTTTGGTATCAGCGTTGCGATCAGTGACAGCACGATTGCAGTTGGCAACCTGCTCAACGGTGAGCAGGGCGAAAACGCCGGAGCCGCCTACCTCTTCCGTCGCCCCAAAGCCCCGGTGATCACCATCTCCAGTCCGTTAGCTGACAGTCAGGTCGACAACGACACGGATGTATCGGTAACGGTGCAGGTGACAGCCAGTGATGCAACTGGCATTACGCTTCCACAACTCTGGGCTGATACTACGCAATTAGCTAGCCCAATTGACAATGGTGATGGGACTTATACTTTCAATTGGCATACGCCAGTTACTGACCAAGTCGTTCAACTCAATGCTGCAGTCAGTAATATTGAAGGCATGGCATCAGGAATGTCCCAAGCAGTGCGTGCCAATACGAATGATACGCCGATTCCTTCTGCAACCCCTGAACCCTATGTGTTGACCCTTGGTTCGGGTGACAGTCAGATTGGTTTGACGGATTTATTTAATGATCCCGATGGTGACGGGTTGAGTTATGAAGTGACCGGCAACACATTAAGTGGTGTCATTGGCACAGCGATTGACGGTGACATCTTGACAATCTCGTTGCTACAAAACACACCAGCCACGGGCACGCTGACTTTGACTGCTACCGATCCGTACGGTCAATCCGCAACGACCACCATCACTATTGATTTGACCTATCCTGTTCTCCCCGGTGAGACATTGGTTGGCGTTGCTGCTGGTGAGGTTGTCAGTGGCTTGGGTGCAGGCAGTTTACTTCATGTTCGTGATGGTTATTTGTTTGTTGCGAGCAATGGTCCGACTGACAGTGTGGGTAAGGTGTTGGTTTACCAGCGTGACGCGAGTGGTTGGGTTTACGACACCACGCTTAGTGGCATTGAAGTGGGCGATGGCTTTGGTAGTTGCCTGCTGTTTGATGACAGTCAATTGTTCGTTGGGGTGACTGGTTCCGGGGCTTCCGGGGGTGATGGGAATATTGCCAGCGCGGTTGTGTTTACAGTTGATGAACTTGGTGTGTGGGATAGTGGCGTTGCGATGGCGCTTCCCCCGGAAGTCACGGCGGTTGGGATTAGTGGTTCAACGGTTGTGCTTGGCGAGAACGTGATTGCGGTGGGTTGCCCGACTGCCCCCGGAATCGCCGATGGCGTTGAGCGTCGTGGCGTGTTGTACATCTTCCAGAAGGTCGATGGTGCCTGGACGCCTGTGCAGACGTTGACTGATGGTGAAGCGACGGATCGTGCTCGCCGGTTCGGCAGTTCGATCGCGGTGTCTGGCAATCGCCTGTTGGTTGGTGCGACTAATGGTCATGACGATGATGACACGATTGACCCGATCATCAAGTTGGCGGGTGCGGTGTACGTGTTTGAGCGTGCGGATGCCAGTGCGTTATGGAGTCAAACGGACAAGTTGCAATTGGCTGATCCCACGGGGTTGGAGACGTTCGGTAGCAGTGTGGCACTTAACGGTGACACGGCAGTCATCGGTTCCCCCGGAAGTTCAGAGCCGTTGTACCGGATGGGCAAAGCGTATGTTTATACCTACGATTCAGGCAGTTGGTCCTTGACGCACACGTTGCTTGCTTCCGATGGTTTCGGGGGGGATACGTTCGGTAAGTCGGTTGCGATCGATGGTGACTACGCGTTGATTGGTTCACCTGCCCGCGATGCCGATGAATCGACGACGAACGTCGGCGGTGTGTATATGTATCACCTGCCGACCCTCAACGTACCCAGTGTGGTGTTGAGTGCTCCGGTTGCTGGTCCGTTCGACTTTGATGCGTTGGTTAATGGTGATATGACATTGACAGCCGATGCGACGGCTGCGGGTGATTCATCGATCAGTTCCGGGGGGAAGGTCGAGTTTTATGCCAATGGTCAGCTGCTTGGCGAAGGCATTTACAATGCCGGTAGCTATGAATACCTTTGGGAAGATGTGACATGGGACCGTCACAGGTTGCAGGTTCGCACGGTCAGTGATGAAGGCATTGCCGCACTCTCAACGCCGGTGACGGTGTACGCGACGCAGACACCAGCGTTCGACGAACAACGTTTGATTGCCAACGACGGTACGAGTTGGGATCTCTTTGGTTATGCGGTTGATGTGACGATCGACCAAGCCACCGGCAATGAATACGCGATCGTCGGTGCCCACGGTGACCAGGCTGCAGGTGAACACGCAGGCAGTGCTTACATCTTCGAGAAGGATGATGCGACTGGCAATTGGGTGCAGGTTCAGAAGCTGATCAACGAAGACTCCGACAAGTATTGGGAAGGCTTTGGCTTTGCGGTTGCGATCCATGAGGATATGGCGTTCGTGGGTGTGACACAGGATTCGACCGAGGACAACACCAAGGGACCGGGCACGGTGTATGTGTATCAGCGTAACAGCGATACCGGTGTATGGGGTGCATTGAAAGACACGAGTGACGAACCGGTTGTACTGACCGCCTGGGACGGCAACACCGAAGGCAGCTTCGGTCAGGCCATCGCCTTTAACGGCAGCATACTGGCCATCGGTGCACCTGCCGATGACGAATCCACGGAGATCACCGATGCCGGTGCGGTCTACCTGTATAGCTGGGATGGCAACACGTTCGCATCTTTGAGCGGTCACGAGAAGGTGGTCGCTCCGGTTCGCACGAAGGATGACGGCTATGGCTTGTCGCTTGCGATGGACGACACCCACCTGATCGTGGGTTGTCCCGGTGATGACGATGACACCAATAGCATTACTGACAGCGGTAAGGTGTACTTCTACGCCTTAAGCGATCTGTCCAGCGTTACGGTGCTGAGTCCGACCGACTTTGCAGTCAGTGAATCCCAAACCGATGCTCACTTTGGTGAAAGCGTTGCGATCGATAACGGTCTTGCAGTGATCGGTGCTGCCAGTGCTTCGGGTGACTTTAGTTACCAGGGCAAGGCTTATGTTGCCAAGCTCAGCAACACCAACGATTGGTCTGCGTTGCAGGTTCTCACAGCCAGCGACGCCGCCGAGGAAGACAGCTTGGGTGTGAGTGTTGCGATCCACGACGACCTGATCGCCGTGGGCAGCTTCTATGACGATGACAATGCCAGCAACACCGGCAGCGTCTACTTGTTCCAGCAATCAGGCATCAATCTCACCGATGGTAGTTCAAGTGATGTCTTTACAGAGATCGCCAAGTTCGGTGCCCACGACGCATCACCTGAAGCGGCCTTTGGCATCAGTGTTGCGATCAGTGACAACACCATCGCCGCAGGCAATCTGCTCAATGGCCAGAACGGCCAGAACGCCGGTGCCGCCTACCTCTTCCGTCGCCCCAAGGCCCCGGTGATCACGATTACCAGCCCGTTAGCTGGTGCCCAGGTCGACAACGACACGGACATTCCCGTGACGGTGCAGGTGACAACGCAGGATACTGTCACCATCAACACCCCCGTCCTTTGGGCCGGTGCAACCCAACTGACCAACCTCACCGACAACGGCGATGGAACCTACACCTTCAACTGGGACACTTCGCTAATCACCACCACCCAGGACATGACGCTGCGAGCCACAATCACCAACAGTGAGTGGATGGCAAGTAAGTCAGAAGATGTGACGGTGACAGTCAACGCAAACCATGCTCCGACTTTGGCTGCAATATCGATGATCGATGGCCCGGACGAAGATCCCGCAACACCGTTTGAAATTTCATACGCCGTGTTTGCAGCTTATGCGAGTGATGTCGATGCAGAAGATGCACTGAGTTTCCGCGTTAATTCCATCGAAAACGGTACTGTTGCCGTCAACGGTGTTGAAGTCACAACGGTGACTGATGATGCCATTAACGCAACGCAACTGGTCGCTGGCCAATCCTTCCAGTGGCAACCCGCAACCAACACCAACGGTGAATTGTCTGCGTTTACGATATCGGTTTATGACGGTAAAGATTCATCCGAACTGCGTCAGGTGACAATTGATGTCGCACCAGTGAACGATCAGCCATATGTTGATTTACCTGTGGTTGATCGTGATCTTGTGCAGAACGCTGATCCCGTTGATATCGATCTAACAGGGGTGTTCAAGGATGTTGAAGATATTGACAGTACATTGAGCTTGTCTGCGACATCGGATAATGCACTGATTACTCCCACAATCTCGGGAAGTATCCTGACATTGACTGTGACTACGGATCAATTAGGTACTGCAACCATCACGGTTACAGCAGAAGATAGTGGCCAGTTGACTGTACAGGAATCGTTTGATGTGACAGTTTCTGTTTATGTAGCACCAACAATTGAAACCATCCCCACAATTATTGGAACCTATCAAGATGAGGAAATGGCCATTGAGGTCGATGATTTGTGGGCTCATGTGAGTGGCAGTGGTGGAGGGGCTATTCAACTTTTCGTCCAAACACTCGATTCGGGCACTTTGCGTATGTACGATTCTGGCGGCAGTTTCACAGTTGTCACACGTGATGTCGATTCGGCGAATGCCACATTACTTGAAGCAGGTAAGACTTTGTTATGGACCCCTGCAACTGGTGTCACGGGCGATTCCGTTGCAGCATTTCAGATCATCGCGTTTGATGGCGAAGAATATTCATCGCCTGCGCAAGTGACTGTGCAAGTACTGTCATCTGCTGCGCCGCGCTTAAGCGAGATCGGAGTCATCTACGGTGCCTCGGAAGGAGAGAACGGCTTTGTCGTACCGTTGGCTAATTATTTGAATGTTTATGTGCCAGATGATGGTACTGTTACATATACCATCCAGGAACTACACAACGGCACACTCTATAAAAACGGAAGTATCATCACCGCTGCGACCTCCTGGACCGATGCAGATGTTCTGACATGGGATCCGCCCGTAGGCGTAGGAGGAAAAGTCGAAGCATTTACCATAATGGCAGAATCGTCTGGCATTCAGTCAAGAATGCAAACCGTCAGCATTCATATAGCAACGGTTAACGATTCGCCGGAACTAGATCCCATCACGACGGTTTTCAATACAGCGAAAAACGCGCCGGTGACGATCACATATGACCAACTGGCAGCATTTGCTACTGATCCGGACAATGATGCGACGACCTTGCAATTCAAGGTAACAGGTGTCTTTACTGGCAGTCTGCAAACCAGCAAACAAACAACGCTCGAATCAGCAGGAATCAATTCATCCATCCTGGGCGATGAAGCCTTTGTATGGACACCGCCAACTGATCGAGTGGATGACGTTGATGGCTTTTCTGCTTTTGAAATTGTTGCTTATGACGGTGAATATCAGTCAGCCAAACAAACCATTACCATTAAAGTCACCAATCAGGATCAAACGCCACAGGTTAAATGGGTTGCTTTGGTGGATCAGGACCTTTTCGATCAGGGAATGGATATCCAGCTTCAAGCCATTGCGACAGATGCAGAAGATGCTGCTTCTGAATTGTTTGTTGAGTTTCTTGCCGATGGACAATTGTTGGGGACCGCAACCTACGATTTTGCGAGCGAACGCTTCGTGTACACATGGGAATGCGTGGAAAGTGTTGATGCCGTTGAACTCACCATCAGGGCAACGGATACACAAGGCAATAGTACGGTTTCAGATGCAAGAATCGTGCATATTTACGATATTCCCACACAATCACTGGGCCTCTGGCTCAAAGCTGACAGTGGGGTGACTGCTGACGAAAATCAGAAGGTTTCGCTGTGGTTGGATCATTCCTACGCAACACCGGGTCTGAGCCAGGAAACAATAGATGCTCAACCGACCTTAGTTGCCAGTGCCGTTAACGATCTCCCCGCGATCTACTTTGACGGAGTGAATGATGTGTTGAGTCATACACTCACTGAATCTTACAACGGGCCCAGCACAGTCTTCATGGTGATCAGGAGTGGAACAGCTTCGACGACCGATCAAGCAGATATCTTCAATACATCGTTTAGCGATGGATATGGTATGAACAGGATGGTTGTCGATATATCGCAATCGACGGCTCAGTTACAGATAAAGTCAGATTCGACTTCAATGGTATCCGTTGATCTTGGCCCGATTCCGGATCAGGCATTTCATCTGGTTGAATGGCAGATTGCCGGAGATACGATTCGTGTTTACAGGGATGGCGTGCTACTTACCGAAGCTTCACTTGAAGAAACGGACCTTAAACAAATCAGTAGCTATGTGTTCGGTAAATTACAGACAGCAGGGCAATCCTTCGATATTGCTGAATGCCTTGTCTACCAGACCGATCTTGATTCAGAATTAAGACAGGTTGTTGAATCAAAGCTCGTCACGAAATATGCCATTGAACCAGACAACTCGCCGGAAGTCGTGCAGATTGTTAGTCCATCAGGATCATACAGTTTTGATACATCTTCTACAGTGCTTTTGGAAGCAAGTGTGACCACCACTGATGTGATCAGCAGTGTTGAATTCTTCGCTAATGGTGTTTCATTGGGAAGTGTTTCAACGAAGAATGCTTCTGATAATTATGAGTTGTCCTGGCAACCACCCGCTGATGGTTTGTACCTGATCAAGATCAAAGTAACAGATGTGCATGGCACCATCACTGAAGATCAGGTTATGCAAATTAGCATCGGTTTGGAAGACAGCGACGGAGATGGTATGCCCGATAGCTGGGAAGATGAATATGGTTTAGACAAACTGGATCCCAATGATGCAGGTATGGATGCAGATAGTGATGGCGTGAACAATCTCGATGAATTTATCACCGGCCAAAATCCCAATTCGGGAGTTGTAGTTGGCTATGAAGAGGCTGTCCGGTTGATTGTCTATATGAATAATCGATAATTACGTTTATAACGCGTGAGAGATGTGAAAATGAAGTTTGGTATACATGCAATAATAGTGTTTTGTGTTGTTCTGACTGGTTCAAGCAATCTGTTTGGTGGTGGAACAAAAACGCCTTCATTAAGTAGCTCGGTCGCTGGCGGTGCATTGGGGAAGTATCCACCAGTTGAGCCAGTGATGCGCGAGATTCAAGTAAGGTGGAACTTTTATTTTACTACTAATTATAATTTGACAGTTGAAAATGTATATCTTTCATGGGGAGAAAGTGAATGCGGTGGGCTTGTTCCCTTTTATCCAAGTGATGGATACTTTAATAATTCAGATCCAGATTTATTTGTCAAAAATGTAGCGAGAATGGTTGAGAATGTGTATTGGGGGGGGGAGTTGGTGGATGGGGACGGTAATCACATTAATGGCCGAAGTCCATTTCCTAATACATTTGTTGATTTTGAATTGTTTAAAAATGATGGACTGTTGGAGTATTTTCTTCCCGAATCTACGTCAGAATGTAATGTTGAAATAAATTCTTATGGCGGAAATTCTGTCCCGTACATTTCTAGCGAAAACGCTTGGGATACTAGTGCCACTGTTAATATTTATAATGCAGGTAAATGGCTTGAAAAAATACAAGGCGATTTGTCAAGAATGACTGCTTTTCAGTTGCTGTATCATGGCCAGGCTAAAACAAGGGTTGTAGCTTTAAGTACGTCGGGTAGAAGCCTTGAGATGGAAAGAAAGCCGCAAAATTACGATTTGCTTCGTTTGAAGAATATGGGTTTGGAGAATTCGTCTTATGTTGAGTATCCAGATTTTGTGGCTTCCGGCCGAAGGGCTGATCATCAGTCGATTTACACTTATAGTTCTATGAATATAAGCTGGTGGCAATATTGGGTTAATGGTACCTTGGTTACGAATGATGGTTCTGTCGGTATTGGCGGATCGGTTAGGCGATCAGATATTGAATTTGATGAGGTGGAAAGTTTTGCTAAAGCTCTTCATTTGACAGATGTAGGGGCGGCTTTGTCATGGAGTTTGATGCAATATGCATATTTAGATTATTATTATTCACCCGAGTATAATGAAGATGCTAGTCATACTATATTTTACTCTCTGCAAGGAGAGGATCAGAAGACGGAGCTTATTGAGCCAGGTTATATTCAAATCAGTAAACTTGAATCATCGGATTTTATAAATGGAATGTTGCAACTGGACTTTACCCCAAGAGAGTTTTTGGGGACTTATCATGAACCAAATGTTGCCGTTTTTCCTGATAAAATTGATGAAAGTAAATTCTATCCAATTATTGGTGAAGATCGTACATGGATAGTTGACGGTGTAGAGTATTCAAGGAAATCAATCTTCTACGAGGAGAGTTTGTATACGGGATGGAATATTGGGCGAGCAATTCATAATTCGGAAGATGATTTAAATGTTACAAGGCATACTACAATAATAGTGCCAGATTTTACCATTCCTGAAAGTCTTATCTCTTCTCAAATTACAGGCTGTTCCCAAGGTGAGACGTGTAAGACTAGTGCTGGTGGCGATTATTTGAATTCCTGCATTTCACTTCAGTACAGTTTGGGTAAAACTGTTGACGGTGACAGTATTGGCTCGTTACGTCTTTACAGTCTCACGCCTTCTGTAGATCACGCGACCCCAAAGTCATTGTCTTTGTATCTGAACCCAGATTTAGATGATCAGCCTGAAGCGATCAAAGATGGTGGCGGAAACCTACAGCAGATTCGTACGGTTCATGAGCTTGTTGATATTCAGGTTGATTCCACCAACGACTACCGTTATCAAATCCACCGCTATCGCATTGCTGATATCGATGTTGATAATAAGGTTGATGGCTTATATGTCGTCTTACCCGGCAAGGAAGATGCGTGGACTTGGGAGTACACAATTGAGAACCCGGATTATCCCGATCAGGACGGTGAACTGTCCGACTTCAATCGTTTACTGGTGACTGAGGTTAATGAAGGCAACTATGCCAACGCCAAATGCGTCATCTACGATTATGACGAACCGAGTTCGACATGGCGTATGGGTGTTGGCTATGATCGAGATGCATCAGGACCTGCATGGGATTTCTCATCTCAGGTTGCTGAAAAATGGCAACTGAATCAGGAATTGAATAACGGTGAAACGGTCATCCGTCAGACGTTGGACAAAGATTTTAACGTCGTCAGCTATTCCAAAGCCATCTACACACGTCTTGCAGGTTCCATGCCCTTGCTAGAGGTGACTTATGGTCAAGGCGCGAACGCGCAGACTTATCGCAATGTCTATTACGATGACGAAACTCGCGACGGCGCAAAGTACGGCAAGCTCAAGTATACGATTGATCCCAATGGTCATTGGGTACGTTACGAATACGACGACGATGGGAATATGATCAAAACCATCGAGCAGATTGGTAACCTTCCGATCACGGCTGATGAAAGTCAATGTATCGTCACCACCTCATTGAATGATGGTGATGGTACATCAATTACCTATCAAGGTGTTGAAACCTCCCGTTCCTACCAATTTTACGATGACCCCGTTGACGGTTTCCGAACCATCAGGAATATTCAGTGTGTTCAAGCAGGTGCAGGGCCGGACGATCCAACCAATCTGGTGACAACGACGTGGCTTTATTACGGTGGTGATCAAGATGGTGAAGTCTATAAGATTGTTTATCCCGATGGCCGGGTTTCATTCTCGGAAAATGAGGAATATAACGATCAATCAACAGATGTGCCCTATAACATCGTTATTGATACGGGTTGTACATTGACGGTAACTCGTTCCGGCACACCTGATGATCCCACTACGCCTACGCAAGTGATCAAAGGCACGGAAGCTCTGACCTATACCAATGCGGATGGTCAGGACGTCTGGTATAACACCTATGATATCGAATCCGGCGTACTGATCTCCAGCAATCAAAATACAGAATACGATGCCTACGGTCGCGTTATCCGTAGTGACGATTTACTGCGCGGTACATACAGCACCAGTTCCTATGGCTGCTGTCATCTGGATGCAACGCAGGACGAGATGGGCATCACCACCACATACGGTTATGACGCACTCGGTCGCCAGGAAACCGTCACACGCCTGGGGATCACCCATTACACCACCTATGACGTTGCAGATCGTACACGTACCCAATCACGGATCAGCACCGACGCCAAAGCTGTGACGCTAAACACGCAGAGCTATGATATTCTTGGTCGACTCACCAGTAGCACAGATTCGGCTGGTAACACTACAACCTACACGTACACTACCGACTCCCAAGGACGTCGTGTTGAAACCATTACCAATCCTGACACCTCCACTATCGCCAATACCTACAATCAGGATGGCACACTTTACAAATCATCAGGCAGTGCCAATGCAACCACGTTCTATGAATATGGCACAGCAGTTGCTCCCATTGAAAACACACCAACGCTTCAATGCACCAAGGTGATTCACATGGGCGATGGCGGAGCGATGACCCAATGGGAAATGACCTTCACCGACATGATGGGTCGAACAGTATGCACGGTGTACTCCGATGCCACGCCTGAAGATTTAACCGACAACCCAATTTCGCGTCTGTACTACGACAACACACCCGAAAGTGCGGGTGGCCGTTTGATTCGTTCCGTTGATCCCGATGGCATCACCACGCTCTATGGCTACAACGAAGACGGCGATCAGGATGTCACCGCGATTGATCTCAATGACAATGACACTATTGATTATGCAGATGACCGCATCACCAAGTCGGTTTCCTACTATCAGGCCCAGGGGACATATACAGCGGGACTAGATATCGAAGCTGTGCGTCGTACTGAAAGCTATGTTTGGGCAGCCAACGACGCCACCGCGACCGATGGCACTTTGACCCATTACAGTGAATCAACAATAGACGGATATCATTCATGGTCCGTCTCAATCGTTGCAGGCCAGGAATTGGTGACGCACACGGAAACTACCATGCAACGTAAGTATGAAGAGGGCGAAGTGGATGGTCAGGACGCGCAGGATGCTAGAAATGAAGTCATCACCACCAATCCCGATGGTAGTTACTCTGTCTCCGTGACGATCAATGGCTATCTCGCTTCCACCACATCCTACGATGCCAACGACGCCATTTTAACCCAGCAGACCTATGCCTATGATGAACATGGTCGCCAATTTGCAGTGACCGATTTGCGAACGGCATCTTCTGGCAGCACAACCTATACCTACAACGATGCCGACCAGATCGTCGCCGTCACCACGGTTGATCCCGATGGTGATGGGCCATTAACCGCTCAGACCACCCGCTTCACCTATGACGAAATGGGTCGTCAAACCAAAATCGAATTGCCCGACGGTACCTACCAGCACCGCAAATACACCCTTCGTGGTCAATTGGCCAAGTCATGGGGAGCCGATGGCTATCCCGTCGAATATACCTACGACACCCAAGGCCGCCGCAAGACGCTCACCACATGGAAGAATTTTAACCAGTCCACCGGCAACGGTGTCTCCGGCAAAGCTGTCACCACATGGCAATACGATCCCTACCGCGGTGACATGATTCAAAAGACTTATGACGACGGCAAGGGCACCACATACACCCACATGAATTCTGGCCGACTCAAAACCCGCACATGGGCTCGTGGCATCACCACCACCTACAGCTACAGCGACGCAGGTGAATTGCTCGGCGTCGACTATTCCGACGATACGCAGGACATCACGTACACCTATGACCGCCTTGGCCGCCGCAGCATGACCATCGACGCTGCTGGTTTGACAGAATATACCTACGTCGATGATGTGCACAACACCGCAACCAGCATGACCGTCTCCGCATCCCCATCCTCCATCACAAATACTCTTGCTGGTACGCAGGTCAGTTACGCCTATGATGATCCCTATAAACGTCGTTCAAATGTAATAGTGTCCCGTATGGTCGATAGCACCATGACTGCCTTCGCCACCACCAACTACACATACGATGCGGCATCACGTCTTAAGACCGTTGACGATGACGTGAACGTTGCCACCTACAATTACCTTGCTTACTCGGGCAACATGATTGACAATGTGGTCTATGGAGTGACAACTGCTCCGGATGAGGTAACAACGGTGTTTACCACCAGCAAAACCTACGACCAACTCGGTCGCTTCGTCAGCCACGAGACGGTTCGCGCCGGTGACAGTGCAATTCTCTCCATATACGGCTACACCTACAACCAGCGTAGTCAACGCGCCCAAGCCCAGATGACCGATGGCAGCTATTGGGATTACCAATACGATCATCTCGGCCAACTCACAGGCGCTGCCAAATTCTCCGTCGATGGCAATATACTCCCCGGCTATCAATACAACTACCAATACGACCAGATCGGCAATCGCACGCAGGCAAGTTCCGGTGGCAACCAATTCGGCCTGAACCTGCGTGATACGGCTTACACATCCAACAGCCTCAACCAATACACGCAGATCAACAATCACCCCTACACCAACATCACGGGCCAGGCACACAAAAATGCCACGGTTACCGTTCAACTCGATTCCAATCAACCCATACTCCCCGGCAGTAACGGTGCAACCGCCACCGATGGCACGCTCATCCTCCCAACCACGCGCATCCCAATGTCTGATACCAGTGATGATGCCTACTTCAACGCGGAGTTGCAGGTCGATATCACTTCCGGGGGCGGAACTTCCGGAGCACGCACCGAACTGTCCGCCACAGTCACCGGCGTGCGCAACAACCAGGGGGCAGGTAATGATCAGGACGCTATCGACACGAAATCCGTCACCCGCCAGATTCCCGCAACGGTAGTCAGCCCAACCTACGACGACGACGGCAACATCACCAGCGACGACCGCTGGACCTATACATGGAACGGCGAAAACCGCCTGATCAAACTGGAACCCAAGTCGATCTATACCGGTGATGGCAGCCAACCAGACACCAAGTCCCTGGAATTCAAATATGACAGTACCGGCCGCCGCATCGAAAAACGAGTCTACTCCTACAATACCACAACACAACAGCAAGACACTCTCGAATCAATCACCCGATTCCTCTACGACGGTTGGTTACTCATCGCAGAACTAAACAAGCCCACAGATGAGCAAAGCGAATCTGTGGGGTCGCCTTTGCGAACCTACACGCATGGCCTCGACCTCTCCGGCTCAATGCAAGGTGCCGGTGGTATTGCTGGTTTGCTCTTTGCACACGTATACGACACCGACACACAGGCACAGCAAGTTGCACTCGCCTATTGCTACGATGGCAATGGCAATGTGATTGATCTTGTGACTGTCCCTACGCCCACGGAGATTGCATCAAGTGTGCAGTCTGAGATTGTCGGCAATTACGAATATTCACCGTTCGGTAAGATAATTCGGGCCAGTGGTGAATGGGCGGAATTAAGTCCGTTTCAATTTAGTACAAAATACGCTGATAAAGAGACTGGCCAATATTATTATGGGTATAGATATTTTGATGTGTTAAATAGTAGATGGATGAGTTGTGATCCGGCTGAGGAGGCTGGTGGTTTGAATTTGTATGCAATACACAAGAACAATTCGGTTGAATTTGCAGATATGTTGGGAATGTTTGAAATCGAGTTCGAAGGAAAAAAATGGTCTGAGAAGCAGAAAAAAGATATTAAAGAATCTCTTCCAAGAATTAAAAAACGCTGTGAGGCTGTAGTTGAGCAGGTTGAAAATGCGATTGATAAGTTGAATGAAAAACCTGATTGCTGCGAAAACAAATTTATGATCGAACGTATGGAAACACTGGTATTCATACTTAATCAGTGTATTAAAATGATCGATGGCAAGAAAAATTGGGAATTGCGTCATAAAGATTTGGGGGCCGAAGAAAATGCTCAGGGAACAGGAGCTTTTACTCGCCCCTCGGGATTTAAAAAGTATCAAAAAGAAGGGGATGTTTCAGCACATACGCTATGGACCTATCATGATGCAGAGACATGGTTAAATGACGGCATATCCCCTAATTGGACTGAAGGGGGAGAGACGCTGGATACGATTTTGTTTCACGAGATGACTCATTTAGTGTGGGTGAAAAAACATGAGGATTATCCCCGTGACGATGATGTAAAAGGGATTGTAATGAATTCTCATAAAATAGATGATTTGTATAAAAAGGATTGGGAGAAGTCAGTTTTTATGGCAAGAATTGGGTTGCCTGGCCAAGCACAGATTCATTGTAAATTCAAAAAAGATTAAGGTTTCGTATGTGGAAAGTAGATGTTAAAAGTGTGTATTCATTGGTTATTACTGGAGTTTTTTGTGCAGTTTATACGTTTTCATTAATGCTGTTAATGCCGCCCAATGCCCAAAGCTCACACGCTCTTCACGAATTATCTGAAACCGAACTGTGGAGGTATATGTGCTTTGCTATGGCAGCTGTTGTAACTTTAGTAGGAGGATTTGTGATTTTTAATCGAATGAAATTTCAAATTCTTTTGATTAAGTTTTTGTTTGTTGTTTATGTGCTGGTTTTATTTATTTTATGCGTTATTTGTTCTCCTCGATAAGTGACTTGCTGTGACTTTTATTTGATTCTTCAGAGAATAGTAAACATTCTACTTTGCTAGCATGCGAAGCTTTTCTTGATGCAGAACTGTTTTGCAAGTGTTCTTTAGTGTTGAAAGTGATCAATAAAAAATTTATAACGTGAAAGTTTCAAGGTGTTTAATAATTTTTTTAATCTGTTTATAAGCATACTCCTGTTGAGTATTTTTCCTAACGTCAGCTTTGGTTGGGTGAAGTTCTATGAAGACCAACACCGCATCGAAGCCAAGCCAGATCAATCACAAGCGGTCGTAGAATACCGTTTTGCCAACAAAGGCCCCAAGACTGTCAAAATCACTTCGATCGATACCTCCTGTGGTTGTACGGTTGCTGATCTGGATAAGCGAATTTACGAACCCGGCGAGCGCGGTCGAATCAAGGTAACGTTTGATTTTGGTGATCGCAGCGGTTGGCAGCAGAAAACCATCACAGTCAAAACCGATGATCCACAAACCCCGGTCAAAGTGCTCAAACTCAATGTGAATATCCCCCGAATTGCATTTCTAAGTCCGAAGAAACTACGATGGGATAAAGATGCTCAACTGCGCATTCTGAAATTCTCCACCAAAGCCGATTTGGGTATTCAGGTTGTCGAAATAAGTTACGACGACAATGCCTTTCAGATCGCCCAAATACCATCTGAAAACAAGTCCGAGCATCTATGGGCCGTCGTGCCCAAATCGTTTGACAAGTCCATTGAAAGTGCCATTCGCATCAAAACAAATTTCCCGATAGACGCCCCCAAAGAATACACCGTTCAGGTAACCATCGATAAGAAGCAGGAAACTGAACCCAAAGAGCCCCAAAACAAGCCTGAAAAAACGCCTCCCGACAAAGACACCGCAAATGCTGAACCTGAAAAGCCACACAAAATGCCAGAACCCGGCACAGAAGCCTACTGGATGCACATGGTCTTCACTGGTAGTCAGGAACTTCCAATTCGTTTAGAGAAGCCCATAATCATGCTTTCACCTTTTGCCAGTCCCCAGGAACAATACCTTGCCGGCATGTTTCAAACTCAAGAGCCCATCACGATCGACAAAGTTGAAATTGCCGGAATCGATACCTGCAAGGCCAAAGTTGTGCCCATTGACCTAAAGGGATATTTCCTGATCAAATTGACAATGGATGAACCGTCCCCGCAAACAGTGGATCAAACCACCGCCTCAGAGCAGACAGTAGAAGATCAGGATTCGTCCGATGATAACAAAACACCAGACGATAAAACAGACAAAAAGAAGGCCAGCCAGTCAAAGAGCAAACGTGGCGAGATTCTGATCTACACAACCCCACCTGCTAACACACAACATCCGGTGTATGGCTTCATCCACCAACCCATCATCAACATGCCCAAGCGTTCCACGCATCCCAAACGTCCACAAGATCGGTTGCGGTCTCCCCATATGATCTCACCATCGCCTTCACAGTCAGAAAAAGAGATCAAAAATTAAATACTCTGAGTTGACCTGTTTTACTTGTTTGGACCTGACTGTTTTTTTCCTGATTTCTATGCAGCAGAACGATTAACTGTTGTAGCGGCGCAGTGGACTGTTGCGCTGCTTCAGAGAGTTTTATGAGTCCCAGACGCACCCGATTCAGCTTAATCCTGTTCACAAAACACGTAATGCGCATGTGACAGTATTTGCATTTGAATGCTTTGTTCATTGGATATGCGGATTCTGATCGGGTTTTACGCAGCAAGACGGTGTACGGTGATTTTGACCACCGGCAGGTTGGCATCGCTGCCGAAGCGGCTGCGTTGAACACGGATATGGGGCGTGTGGAAAGGTTGTTTGCGGAGGATGTGACCTGCCCCCAGTAGTTATACCACCGTTATGTTAGTCTTGCGGTGGTGTGATAGGGTTGTTGAGCCGAACGTAGCGCAGCGGAGTTCGG
>PAIY01000120.1 GCA_002704825.1 Phycisphaeraceae bacterium | reverse complement strand
GATTCACACCGTGAATCTCAAGCCGTACTGCAACGCTTCAGCGGAACAATACCTTGGCCCCAACATGCCCAGCGGGATCGTGGACCTGCATGGGATCACCTTCGACTTTGCCAAAGCGACCGCCAATCAACCGGCCACGATGATCCGCCTCAACTCACGTATGGGGACTGTCTATGAGGGCAAAACCTTCATGTCCGACACCCCTATCGACAACTTCACGCAAAGGACACCGACAAGCGTCAAGATCACCTTGGATCGCATCCATGCATCCCAAATTCACTTCGCTCATGCAAGCACATTCAACTACAAAATCAAGACATGGGGACATGGTTTTAATGTCTGCCAATACCGCATCAACTACTATGACGGGACGGATACCACAATCAGCATCAAACTCAAAAATGAGATTCAGGACACCCGCAAGACCTACACAGACCAGCGTCATCTGCTGATGGGCACGCAGTTCCTGAATCCGAAAAATGGTGACGGTGAACTGATGGCAATCGGCATCTACTCATGGGAAAACCCGTCACCGGAAAAGAAAATCGCCAGCATCGAATTAATCACCGCCCAGAATCCGCACATGGACCCAATGCTCTTTGCACTGAGTTACACGGCATTCTCAGGTGCTTATGAGTAAACACAGCATTCGTATCAATACCAAGTTGATTTACTTAGCAGAGACCGGTTCATGACATTGCACATTGGTTTGCTGATCCGTCCGGGATTGAAGCTGTTCAACTGAACCATGCCAGTACTTGATGGCTGTGCGTTTGGCGGAGTAGCTGATCGCCATCCCCACGCGCGTCGGAATGATGGCGGGATAGGAAAACTCACCGGGTTCATCTTCAAGTATCAGTGAACTCGGCCAGGTCTTGCCGTTGTCAGTGGAACGAAACACGGTCAGAACACTACGTTGATTCAGGCTGCAGTCGGCGTTCTGAATCGGATTGCACACCAGGGCAAGACTCCCGTCATCCAATTTGGCCAGATCAATACCACTGTTATTATTCGCAATTGACGTCGGATAAAGCGGACACCATGTCTTGCCAAAGTCCGTTGAGTCACTGCGCAAAACCCAACCGCATGTACTGCGTGTGAGCATATGCACATGACCGGGCTCTGATTCCCAGAGTGTGGGTTGGATGGCACCACGTTGCTTGGGATCGATTTGATCTGAAAAAGTGAGTAGTTGCGTTGCCTGCCACGTTTTGCCTTGATCCGTCGAGCGATCACAGAAAACCTGCCATGCATCACCTGACGGTTCGACACTTGAAGGGGCTAACCAATCACCATTGCTGAGGATGATGGGTTTGTTCCTGACCGGGCCGCGACTGTGACTACCATCATCAACCAACAGGGATGGCTTCGACCAGTTTTCACCTTGATCATTCGATGCAATCTGCCATGTCTGCCAATCGCGGATGTGTTTACCAACTTTGAAGTAAAGATGCACTTTTGCTTGCTCATCAGCAAAGAGAACCGGATTCCAATGCGGTGCGTTTTCGACCGATGCAACGCAGCGTGGTTCCTGCCAGCAACCTTGTTCGCGGACGCTCAGCCAGATGCGTACGTCGTCCTCACCTTCCTTTGATCCTGCAAAATAGGCACAGAGCATCCGACCATTTTCTAATTGCAGCAAAGTCGATGCATGACAGTTGTCAAAAGGCGGTTGATCAGGCGTCACCGTTTCATGCTGCAATAACAGGTTCCGCAGAAACAGACCGTATGCAGAGAGATTCAATGATTGGCCATTTTGTTCAAGTTGTTCCTGCAGATTTGCAATGGGAATATCAGGGACATCACAGTTTTGGGTTACCGCCAGACTGGCAGCCTTGCCTGCTGCATAGCCCATTTGAACACACGTTGCCATCACGCGGAACGAACTCATCGCCATCTGGTCACCTGATGCACTGCGACCGGGGACGAGCATGTTCCGACTGCCACGCGGGATTAAACTCCGCAAGGGGATGTGGTATGGCATGACCATGGTGGTGATGCCGGTACCTGCGCGTTGTACGCGATCCGGCCAATGGTAATCCAGGTGATAGGTGCCTACAGCCACAGCATCATCGAACACAGCTTCATGCATCACCTCGTCCTGTGTGAGTATGTACTCGCCTTCAATACGACAGGCCTCGCGAATACCGATCATGCGCGACACACTGGCAAGGACATGTTGATCAAGCTTTCTGCCCTGATACCCCTTGGTTTGCAGGTAATAGATCAAGCCCATCATCTGCTGACGTGCATGCATCTCCGCTTCGGATAAACTCAAACCATCTGCTGCATCGTAGCCAACGACTTTCATTTTCACCTCGACCTTGCCACTGTCAAAGGAATGCAATGTCGTCATGGGCAAATCTTCATCCGACTCCCAGGTCGGGCAGCCTTGGGGCAACTTGGGCGTGACCGGTTTGCCTGTGTCCCACAACGTGAAATACAGACTCATGGGAAGCTGCTCATTAGCGCCCAGGTGGATCACCGGCATGCCTGCCTGCCTGGCCATCACACAAATCCCGCTGGCATCAATCACCACATTGGGCTTGATGTGCAAGACACCCCCTGCCGTCGACACGGCAACATCCGTGATCCGACCGTCTTGAGCGGTGACATCAATCACCCGACTGTGCAGCAGCACGGCGATTCCTGCCTTACGTACCATCTCCTGGAGAACAAAGCCACAGAGTTCCAGATCATAGGCTCGGCGATCATGACAGGGATTAAAATCACTGATGGCATCAAGTTGTTTGAGTTGATCAACAAGCTCATCAAAGACACGATTGACCGTATGCGTATCACCACAGAAGCCAGCTACCCCACCGGTCGTGCCTTGCCCGCCGAGCATGTTGGCCGGTTCAATCAAACAGACTTTGCGCCCCGATTCTGCAGCTGCGATGGCGGCAAAAACACCAGACATCCCACCACCGGCAACCAGTACATCAAACGCATCATGTAGTTTACTCATATCTCATCATCCTAAATTCATGACATTTCATTCTTCAACCCATCACCAGAAAATGTCACATGCCAATAAACTGATACCAAACATCTATTCACTGTTTAATATTTAATCTATGATAGCGCTAGTAACATCAATCACCACGATACTTTTGAATCATTTAGGATAAAATCGTGACATTTTTAGACACAACCGAATCATCACTGGTGATGCAAACACTGGAGAGACTGCTTAACGTCAAGAAAGCAGGACGGGTCTATCTCGCTGCGGAAGAAGGGAGCACGATGCCGGGACTGCACACCAGCATTCTCTCCTGCCCCGGTTCATTCGTCACGGTAGCGCGTGGCAAAGCAACGTATCAGATCATCCAACAACGTAAACTCACCAGCGTTCAACTCATCCCCGGCGACATATTGCTGCGATTAAAACATACATGGATCACTCTCCAACCCACGGAAGATTATCTCTCACTGGGCGGACGGTTTGAAATTGATCAGTTTCGGTTCTTTTTTTCTCAACCCATCCGAACCAGTCGAAGAAGAACAGCCAAACCGCAGTTTGTGGATTTGCACAAAACACCGTACCTGTTCTGCCGATCCAAAAGACAAAGCTGTGTCCCGCATCTACTGGATGCGTTGAGTTGTGCCAGTCCCAAGGACACCCATGATCCGTTACTCGTTAACCTGACACACAGTTTGATTCACTGCATGCTTGATGCATTGAATGAACCGGATGATCCCCATATGGGTGGTAAAGCCTACAACACGTTCAACGCAGCATGTAGCTTCATCGACGAGCATTGCTGCCATAGTATCTCAAGGCAGGATGTCGCAGCGGCATTACAAATCAATCAAACTCATGTATCGCGTCTGTTCAAGCAATTTTCAAAGCTCAGTTTCAACGAGCATCTGATCAAAGCAAGACTGGTTCGCGCCCATGCCCTGCTGACCAATCCCACGTTAACCATCGCACAGATTGCAGACATGTGTGGCTTTGGATCACCAAGTTATTTCACGCGACTTTATCGCCAGGAATACGGTCATGCCCCCCATCAATGGCGTAAGCAACATAGTCAACATTGACGCCGACCCACTGTTCAATTAATCCAACAGTTCAAGTCTGAGCGTTCGAATATCACCAACTTCTTTGCCAGCCAATTCAGTACAGCGCAAAGTCAACGTCCCTTCACCGGAGATCAAATCCAACTCGCCCATTTCAAGTGGCGTAAAGGCGCGATCGTAGGATTCCTGTCTTGGCACACGGTCAAATCCCGTCTTGGGCTCAGAGTCGAAAGGCTCGGTGATTTGGCAACTCAGAGACTCTTCACCATAGGACAATTCGAGATGACTGCCGACATTCTCCGCCGAACAGGCATACATCAGTGTTGCTCGATAGCGACCTGCTGAATTGACCTTGATATGCCAGGTGATCTGATCATCCACCCGATGCCAATGGGTCATCCATGAGCAGTTGGGATGAACACTGCTGAACCTGATCTCGCCACCAGGCTGCGCATCCTGAACCGGCAGGTAAGTCATCGGAAAATCGCGGTACCCCACCGGCAAAGCCTGATCAAAACGATGGTCCGGCAAACGCTTTCGCCAATCAGCCAACATGGCATTGTACTTATTGGAAATCTCAGGCAACTCGCCCGCCAGATCATGTGTTTCACCAATATCCATGGTGAGATCAAACAGACTGCCATCTTCATAGGCACGATAGCGATCACTACGGACACTGGTTTCGGCGAAGGGTTGGTTGTAGCCCCAGACTTTCTGAGCAAAGATGGTGCGGTCGGGCCAATCCTGATCATTGCCCTTGAGCAAGGGAACCAGGCTCTTGCCATCCAATGGCTTATTGGTTGAAAGTTCGATCCCCGTCAATTCTGCCAACGTTGGTAACAAGTCGATGGCACCTGCGACACGCTTAATCACCTGCTGATCCGCCAATTGTCCGGGCCATGTGATGGAACAGGGACTGCGAACACCGCCCTCTTCGCATCCGCCTTTCTTGCCACGCATCTGGCCGTTGTACCGCCATGTGTTTGGGCCGTTATCGGAGAGATAAACAACGACGGTGTTCTCGGTGAGTTGAGATGCCTGGAGTGCTTCACGAATCCGTCCGACATTCCAGTCGATGTTTTCGCACATGGCCAGCGCACTGCGCGTCTCCATGAGATTTTCTTTTTCGTGGAATGTCGCACGTAACGGTAACTCGGCGTCTGCGAATTTATCAAACCATTTATCCGGAACCTGAAATGGTGAATGCGGCGTGTTCAATGGGACATAGCAGAAAAACGGCGTATCCTGATGATCTTGGATGAACGCAATGGCTTTGGAGGTTAGTGCATCGGTGAGATAACCGGGTGCTTGCACTTCAACACCGTTGTGTTCAATGGTGGAATCAAAGTAGTGACTCCAATGCCCGCAGCAGTAACCGTAGAACTCATCGAAACCGCGTCCATTAGGGTGATAGGGATACTGCATCCCGCTATGCCATTTGCCGAAGCACCCGGTGGCATAACCTGCCTGCTTGAAGCAATCAGCCATGGTGGTTTCATTGAGATCCAAACGTTCAGCACAGCGCGTCACACCCCGGACGCCTGTCCAAGGGAAGTATCGACCGGTGAGAATTTCAGCACGGGTCGGGGCGCAAAGCGGTTGGACATGGAAGTTATCCATGGTCGCACCATCAGCAGCCAACTTGTCGATATGCGGCGTGTGAATCTGCGAGTTACCACTGCGACTCAGATCGCCCCAACCCTGATCATCCGTGAGAATCAGCACAACGTTAACGTGTTTGGCTTCAGACACCGAGTGTCTCCTTTTTGATATTTATCCGCTATGATCCAATCATAATCTCTAAAATAGAGATAAAAATGGATGAATCTCACTTTCTTTTGCATTATATTCCTGTCATGCAAAAGAACAGTCGACATACCTTTACGCCACCACGGCCAGCGTCATCAGTGAGACTTGCGAGCCAGAAACGATCCAGAGAAGACTCGCCGCCAATTTGGATTGATGTCATTGGCTACCATATCCGTCACCAGCGAGTCGTCTCCAATCCGTGGGGCATTCCAGCGTGGCGAATCATGATGTTTCACCATGCTGTCCCGCTGACAGTTGACGATCGCACCATCGAGCTTGAGCCACAAAGTCTGATGATCTTCCCGCCGGACATGAGAACGTCTTATGGCAGTCGCGACAAACAGTGGCAACACAGCTGGCTGAGAATCAGCGGAAAATCAGTCAACCAACTCATTTACCAATCCGGCGTGCCGATCAACCAGCCCATTGTCTTCGATTCTGCCAAACTCTCGGATCACTGGCTGACGATCTTCCATCGTGAGATGCATCAAACCCAGCACGTGGACACCCGCTGTATCTCACGCCTGCTTGAATGCTGGCTGATGAAAATTGCATCTCAGGCCAATGTCAATCAGACACAATCTGCGATACCCGAAGTTTTCCGCCAAGCCTATCGGTTCATTACGGATCATTACCGGGAGAATATCAAACTAGACACATTGGCTGAGCAAATTCATTTGAGTCCCCGCTATTTCTGCACAAGGTTCAAGCAGTACTACAAGGTCACGCCGATCAACCTTGTGATGCGGTTACGGATGGCTTATGCGCGTGATCTGCTGTCAGATGTGAATCTGCAGATTACGGAGATCTCACGCTTATGTGGCTATACGGATGTATATTATTTCTCCCGACTCTTCAAGCAGGAACACGGCATCACGCCCAGTGGATTCAGAATGCAGGGTTCTGAGCAATGATCCGAGAGATTGGATAGCAGATGGGTGTGAACAAAAAAAACGCTCCTGTTCGATTGAACAAGAGCGTTTGAATGATCGGGGTGGGACTCGAACCCACAACCAGCGGCTTAAAAGGCCGATGCTCTACCATTGAGCTACCCAATCGCCGGATTTTATTGACCGGATCCATCTAACCGGTAAATATTATTTTATCAAGTGTCGGGCCAGTTGACCTTACACATGGCAAATTTTTCATCGGCTGATTGAGGTGTTGCCGTGAACAAATTTGAGCCATGTATCATACGCAATTTTTTCGTTGCGTCAAGACGGGTCTCAATCCTGGTTATCGGCTCTTTTGAGCAATTGGTATTGCCAAATCACAAGCGGACCAACTGATACAGATTCACGATGCTCGACTGAATCGCTTACGTTGCTATCCATGTCCTGCGAGATGGGAGTCATCATGATGTAATACGGCTGTTTAGCCTTGTTTTGGATAGGAAAATGCGAACCGATGTGTGCTGCGAGAATCCCGGGATCCGTCTGATTCGTCAATTGATGCTGGTCAATCCAACGGCCCATGCGCTGAGCTGCTGTCCCCTGACCTTGCAGGTACAAGACACCGACACTGGTCAAAACCAGGAACATCCCCAGACAGCTCCAGAGTAACAAACGCGAAAGAATACGCTTGTCCTCACAGACCATCCAGCTCAGCCAGATCAAAAACAAGGGTAGGATTAAAATCAGATACCGTTGAGCAGGACGGGACATCGAGCTGATCAGTAAATACGGGAGTGCGGTTGCCAACATCATCAAAACATAACCACGCTCTGCTGACTTAATACTTTTATTGACGCAGTAAACCATCAGTAAGAGTAATATCACCCCCACTGAAAGTCCGATTGAGAATAAGTTTGATCCGAGCAAGGCAAGTAAGCCCCCTGAATCCATTTCGCCCATCCGTGACATACCCGAGAACCCCAGCCATGCCAACACAAAAACAATCAGCAATCCGGCGAGTTGGTAAGCCTGTTGTCTGCGATGCGTCGCCAAAGCGGACTTGACCCCAAACAGGATTAAGGGTCCACCAAAGAGCACCAGAAAATCCAGGTACAACATCATCGCCATCACGCGCTGCTGCCAAGGTGTGTCGAAGCTATGAACTGACTTGTATTTTTCAGGCAGAATCACAATCCCAAACTGCCTGTTAATCCAGACAAAATAGATTGCAAGACAACCCATCGAAAACAATGCATAACATGTCAGAGCCAGCCAATGTTTCCAACGCCGATCGGGTTCATGTTTAGCTGTTACAAGCAGAATAAAAACCAAGCCCGGACTCATCAACGCACAGTTGAATTTGACGATACAACTGACACCAAAAAGCAATACTCCGGGCAGATGCCAAAGCCAATTGGCCCGTCCTCGGAGACAGCATGCCAATGAAGCGAGCACCAAGCCTGCAGGTAGAACATCTGCTGTCGCATTGTTGGTATACAACCAGATCATGGGATGAAAAGCCAAGAGTAGCAACGTCCAAATGCAAAACCTGCGTGATACGGATGGGAGATATCTGAGTAACTCAGCAGCACTGCATAACAGCAACACACCGCCCATAACCGAAACCAAACGGACTGCTGCAATGGGCTCAAACATTGGCAAGAGTCGCAGTAATAGCGATGCAATCAGCGAATACCCCAGCGGATTGGCCTGATAATGCCAATAGTAATCCAGTCGTTCGATGGACTCTTGGCCTGCAAGACTTTGCGCTGCTTCGACGAAGACATACTCAAGATTAACAGACGGGCGCCAGAGAAAAAGCAATTGTGTCAAGACAAAGACCAACGTGATGACGCTAACTGCAGGCCAAAATCTGGCTTCCAAACGATCCGCCGATCGCAGCAATTGCACCTTATTCACCGGACTTTTCCTCTGTCTTCGGATCAGGTGATGGCTCTTGCACTGGTTCGGGATGATGCTCGTAGTCTCCGCGACTGAAATATTTTTCCAGCCAGACATACATCATGATGAAAAAGTACCGACTGCCCATTTCGCGGATTTTGAGTTTGGCAATCCCCGTGCGACGGTTACGCCAGGTGATCGGCATGGTCGTCCAGCTAAAACCACGGACGACTGATTTAAGAGGCAGTTCTATTGTGAAATTAAAATGCGGCGCAAGAAACGGTTTACAGCCCTCGACAACTTCGCGGCGATAAGCTTTAAAAGCATTGGTCGTATCATTGAGCTTCATGCGAAACAGCACACGAATCACAAAATTCGCAAAGCGGTTGACCATTAATTTGATCACGGGGTAATCGATCACGCCACCGCCCTTGATAAACCGGCTACCGAAGACGCAGTGATAGCCTTCGTTGAGTTTATGCCAGTATTGCACAACGTCGCGACAATCATCTGACTCATCCGCCATCATCACGACCAGACAATCACCCGTAGCATGATTTAAACCGCATTGCACCGCCCTGCCAAAGCCGTGTTCTCCTGTGTTCTTAATGGGGCTGAGTTGCGGAATTTTCTCTTTGAGTTCTGTCAACAGTGACCATGTCCGATCGGAACTCCCATCATCCACAACGACGATTTCATGAGGCACATGGTGAAGATTCAATTCCAGATTCAGGTGTTCAACGGTCGAGACGATACACCCTTGCTCATCGCGAGCCGGGATGACAATGCTCAGACAATTGAGCTTGGGTAAGGTAGGATCGGGTTGATGTGGCTTCATCGATCACCTCCAGTTGCTTTGAGCCACTGTGGATGATCCATCGCAAATGCGGCCAATTGTTCAAGTATCTGTGTCGTGCTGATTGTCGGTTGCCAGCCCCATGTTTTCGTTGCCAGCGAATGATCCAAGACCACCCAGGGCAAATCAAAGGGACGGTCCGCGTCATCCTTGCCGACTTGCTCAGGTGTAAAACGATCTGCACACCATTGGCTAAGCTGTGCCAACGACATCGCTGATGCGATTCCCCCTGAAACATTCACCAGACGCGGCTTGTCAGATTCGACTGATTCAGCCAATTGTTTTTCAACCAGCTTACACAGGTCCGCAGGATGCAGACAATCGCGAACCTGATGGCCATGACCACCAAATCCGATATAGCGTAACGGCTTGTTCTCCGCCCAACGATGAACCCAGAAACTGAATATGCCTTGATCGGCTCGGGCAAATTGTCCAGCCCCTGCCATCACACCACAGCGATTAATCCATATCGGCAAACCAAACGTCTTGCCATACTCCAAAGCCATCGTCTCGGAAGCTAATTTCGTCGCACCGTACAGTGATATCGGTGCCTGTGTGCTGAAACGCTCATTGATTCCCAAACTGCTGACTGTTGCAGATAACGATGCATCCAGCGATGCGGTATCCAGCGTGAAGGCATGTTCCGCAACGGTCAAGGGCAGTGCGGTTAAGTGTTCAATGCTATACACGCGACTGGTACTCAGCAGAACCAACCCCGCTTGATGTGTCCGACAGTACTCCAGCAGATTCAGCGTGCCGATGAGATTGTGTTCAACGAGTTGTCGACTTTGGCCACGATCTCCAAGCCCAGCCAAAACGCTAGGGTTGGCAGCGGCATCGATGACGAAATCAACCTTGGGCAGCACCGCCAAATCCGATGCATGGCGAAGATCACCGTGATAAAGTTCGACACCCAGACGCTGAAGCTTCTCGCGATTGATGTCACTTCCCGGGCGTTGCAGGTTATCCAACCCGACAAACTGATAATCGCTGCCTTGGGTAAGCCAATGCGTGATCATTGTCGAGCCGACAAAACCGCATGCTCCGGTAACCAGTATTCGCATTGCTCAATGTTTCCTCTTACCACTGACGATTGCATGGTTCACTTGAGTCGTTGCACCCAGGCATCGTATATCTCCTGGAAAATCTGATCCAGTGGTACGGTTATAGACCAGTCAGGATAATGTGCCATCGCCTTGGACAAATCACTGTAATAGCAGATGTGATCACCAATGCGATTGGTTGGATCATAGGTGTACTGCATGTCTTTGCCGGAGATCGCACTGATTTTTTCAAACGCTTCGAGAATGGAACAGGCGTTATCAAGTCCACCACCGATGTTGTAGACTTCCCCACAACGCGGCTGTTGGATAAAGGCATGAATGAACCGGGCAACGTCCAATGAATGAATGTTGTCACGAACCTGTTTGCCTTTGTACCCAAAGACGGTGTAGTGCTCACCGAGCACATTACATCGAACCAGGTAACTCAAAAAGCCATGCAGTTGAACACCTGAATGATTCGGCCCCGTCAGACATCCGCCACGAAGACAACAGGTGGGCATGTCGAAATAGCGACCGTACTCCTGGACCATCACATCCGCAGCCACTTTCGAAGCGCCAAAAAGCGAATGTTTGCACTGGTCAATGCTGAAGTTCTCTGCAATGCCGTTGGTCCACTTTACATCGGAGATACGATAGCGCGTTTGCTCTTCAGTCAACGCAATGTGATTGGGACCATCGCCATAGACCTTGTTCGTGGACATGTAAACAAACGGCGACGTTGGGCAAAACTCGCGTGCAGCCTGCAACAGGTTCAACGTCCCCACCGCGTTGACGTCAAAATCGTCAAACGGGATCCTGGCAGCCAAATCGTGTGAAGGCTGGGCAGCCGTATGCACAATGGCGTCCGGCTTGATGGTTTGGATGAGCTTCGAAACGCCCTGGCGATCTCGGATATCCAGATCATGATGCTCAAAATCAGGCAACTGCTCACGCAACTGTGACTCGACCCAACGCGTATCACCTGTCGGGCCGAAAAACGTCGCCCGCATGTTGTTGTCCAGACCGACAATGCGATCGCCAATCGCGGCAAAGTACCGACAGACTTCCGAGCCAATGAGACCTGATGAACCGGTGACAAGAATCTTCTTTGACATAACTCCCCTTGAAGCGTTGGATCTTTGCGTCAGACAATGAGCGATGCATTGCCTGTGAATATGATAGCCGTATTGCAAGTTGGATACATCTTTTAATGATCCGCAAGTCCGAAAAATCGACAGGCGTTTGAATCCACCAATTTCACGAAATCAGCAAGTGGCATCTGTCGGACCTGGGCAATAAACGCAGCGACACAGGCGACGTATCGCGGCTCATTGGGACGGACTTTGCGATGCGGTGCTGGCGTGAGGTACGGTGAATCGGTCTCGATCATGATGCGATCCGCGGGCATGATTTTGGCTGCCTCCGCCAGGTATGGCGCACTCTTGAAAGTGGTGATGCCGGTGAAACTGACCATGGCACCGAATGCCAGGATTTTCTCCAGTTCATCCAGTTGACCAGTGAAACAGTGGAACACAAACCGTGCCGGATCAATACCTGATGTCGAAAGCTGAGAGATGGTTTCGTCGGTTGCTTCACGGTTGTGAATAATGATGGGCATGTCCGAAAGTTCGTGACAGACTTCCAGTTGCCAATCAAGCAGCGTTTTTTGTATCTGAATCGGTGGGTCAGGATAGTGACGATCAAGCCCCATCTCGCCCAGCGCGACCACCTTGGGATCAGCAGCAAGTTCTTTCATGGTGTCGAGCACCACCTGTTTATCCTGACACTGATCAGCATAGTGCGGGTGAACGCCAACGGTCGAAAAAATGTTCTCAAATCGACGTGTGAGTTCCAAACCTTTACGGGCATCAGCAGGCGTTGTCCCGACGGTGATCATGCGATCCACGCCATCGGACGCGGCGTTGGCAATCACTTCTTCCACACGTTCATGAAGCGGGTCATAAGTCAGATGGCAATGCGTATCAATCATGGCAGGCAGTATAGCAGCCTCAGGAAGTGAAAGGGAAACTTGCGGATCACATGAGCCATTATCCAATTGAACTCTATTCGCGTTTTTATCGGTCTCATATATGCAGATTGTCGATGTCGTAACACATTTGCCGATAGGACAAAGGATGCAGTCTGCGCAGGCTGTACGTGTCGTGTTCAAGGAGGTTGATATGACAGTGCTCACGCGAGCAACTGACTGCCGATTAGCGACGGATCGCGCGGGATTGGCGGTGGCGACTCAGAACATTCGCACCATGCATTTTCTTGCACGTTTGGCCAAGGCGTTTAACGACGCGGATGTCCCAGTGATGGTGCTCAAGGGTGCAGCCCTGCAGTTGACCGTGTATGAGCATCCGACGGATCGGCAGATGTGCGATCTGGATTTACTGATCAAGCCCTGTGACATCAACCGCGCCTTTGCAGTGCTTGAATCACTGGGTGCTTATCGCAGCCAAATCCTGATGCGTGAAGACTTCTTCCCCAAGTACTACTACGAAGCTGAATACACCGTGGGCGATATCATGCCCGTGGTGATGGATGTGCATATCCGCCCGTTGCGTCCGCTGCGTTATGTGCAGTTCATGCCGGATGATGCGTTGTGGGAAAATGCCCAGAAGGTGCAGATCGGTGACGCCTTTGTTTACCTGCCATGTCCCGAAGAAATGCTGATTCACATGACAGCTCATCTTGCTGTGCATGGTGATTCCAATCGCAAATGGCGGGAAGATATCTACCGCTGGTCCGAGCAATATGCAGAGCAACTGGATTGGCAACAATTCGTGGAGATGGCGCAGAAGTGGCGTTTGACGTTACCGGTCATTGCAGGCATTGAGGCCGCACAGGTTGGTCAACAACGCTGGATTGTGCCGCAATTGGTGTTTGAAAATCTGCTGGATTCACCGGTGAATTGGCGGGATCGCCTGTGTTTGCGTCAGGCACCGCGTGATGATGATCACCCCACGGCTCATGTCCTGGTCAACGCCCTGGTGACGCCGGGCATTTTATTTGTGCTCGGTTATCTCTATGCAGCGATCATCCCCGGCAAGGAACACATGCGTGAATGGTACGGCCACGAACATGCCGGTTGGTTACCCATCGCCCATGTCTGTCGACTGCTACGCCCCGTGACCAAATATTTCGATGGTTTGTGGTCGATCTTCAGCCGGACGCGCATCGTGCGCGATGAATCCGGAAGACCTCAACTGACCGCTGCCAGAGACATTGATGCTGGCAAGACCATTGGACACTTCACCGTGCGTGCATGGGACGGCCAGGCCAAAGCCAGCGTGATCATGACTGACCCGCACGGCGAAAGCATGCATCTGTCCATCAAAGGCAAAATGCGTTTTGTCGGCTCCAGCGATAAACCCAATGCCAGGTTCGACGGTTATCGCATCGTCGCCATCAAACGCATCCGCAAGGAAGACGTGATCACCGTCGGAGTTGAACGGGAAAGCAAGGTTACCGGACGCAAAACGCGGACAACCGAACAAACCCTACAAAAAGCAGCCTAGTTTTAATCCGCATACTCAATACAGACCGACTATTTGACGATGTATCTAACATAGGGAAAGACTAAAAGCACAATGAATCAGAACCACCCGCAAGACAACCAGCCCAAGGCCAACGAGCCGGACCAGACGAAGGCGGAGGATGCCCGGCAGTCCCGTCGTCAGTTTGTCACTCGCATGGCCAAGCGTGCAGCCTATGTTGCACCCGCAGTTGTCGCGCTGTCAGCCAACAAATCGGCGTTCGGCAGCGGTGGCAGTGGTGTTTCCTGATCTCTTCGTGTCATTGGTCAACGAAGTGAGATGCCCCATAGTACGCAAGCCAATCTGACTGCATACCCATCGATCCACGCCTGGACGATGCCCGGTCATGCCCTGCCCTGCCCGCAACGTCGGCCTGACGTACAGCAGGAAATCCTTGATGACGAAGCAATCCTGTTCGACCCGATCACCGGCTCAACGTTCCGACTCAATGAATCGGCATTGGAAGTCTGGGAAGGCTGTCGCCCCGGTCGGGAAATGGACGATCTCACCCAGGACATGTGTAACCGGTATGACATCGACGAAGCGACCGCGCGTGATGATGTCGAGCAGATGGTTGCCATGTTCGCAAGCCATGGATTGTTAAACCCGTGAGTCATTCCGCGATCCATCCAAAGACGCCCTTTCTTCGCCTTGACATCGGGCTGATGAAAGTTGCAGTTCGCAGTTGTGAGCCGCAATTCACCACGGACCTTGCTGAACTCTACGATCATGTCCGCAAACCGGATATCAGCGAAGAACAGTTGGATCTCCAGAATATGCTTGTTTTGCAGGCAGAACCGTCACCGACCAGGAATCCGTTTATCAAGCGATTTAAAGTCACTGGTGATGGGCAGGACCTGTTTATCCATCTGAAAAAGAATGAAGTGCTGCCCTACCTGGAATGGGCAACCAACTGGCGTGTGATCGCGCGCTATAGCCAGTTCATGCAGATTCATGCAGCATCGCTGAGTTACAAAGGCAATGGTTTGATCCTTGCTGCCACCTCGGGGTCGGGCAAATCGACATTGGCTGCAGCGTTGATGTCGCGTGGCTGGAAGTATCTCTGCGATGAGTTTGCCTTGATCAATCGTCAGACACACGAGCTTCACGCCTTCCCCAAAGCCATCTGCATCAAGGCCGGTTCCTTCCCTGTACTCGATCAACTCGAACTCCCACGTTGGGAACGCAAGCATTACGTCAAGGCGTTTAAGGGTCGCGTTGCTTACGTCAAACCTTCTGCATTGAGCCAATCCAATCTTGAGCAAACACACAAGATCCGACGGATTGTTTTCCCGCGTTATGTCGCTCATCAGGAACCGGTTCTCCACGAAATGTCACGCAGTGAAGCTGCCATCCAACTCGCAGAAATGTCATTTAATCGACAGGTGGTCGGTGGAGATGAAGCGATGCGCATTCTCACCCGTGTTTGCCGTGATGCCCAATGTTTCCGCCTGGAAACCGGGGATATACACCGTAGTTGTGAGATGATTGAAGCGATCATGCGTGAGGTTGATACACCGAAGCAGACGCGACAGTATCGCGCTGCGTGATGGTATTCCATCAATCATCTTTCTATTGATCAATTTCAAACGTGCTAAATCACAAGCGTTTTTTTTTAATAAGGGACCGCCTGGTCCAGATCGATCCATGTGCCCTTTTTGGCGACGATGGCGTCTTCGCGTTTGTGTTCGCGGAGTTTGTGGACCAGGGTGCGCATGGGTTCGTGAAGCGGTGCAGTGAAGCGCATGAATTCGTCAGTGTCGGGATTGGTGATGCCGAGTAATGCTGCGTGCAATGCCGGGTGCGTGATGATCAGGTCTTCACGTGCCAAGGCCTTGGCTTCCATGGATTGGCCTTCCTCTTTGGATCGAGCATAGTTGAGGAATTTGCGGCTGCCTGCTGCAATGGGCGGGTTGGTGATTTCTGCCTCGCCGACGGGTTCCCCACCATAGATGATGTCACCGACAATGGGGTGTCCGATGTAGGACAGATGCACACGGATTTGATGCGTACGCCCGGTTCGCAGTTCCACTTCGACGAGGCTGTAGCCTTCGTATTGTTCGCGGACACGGTAGATGGAGACGGCGTGTTTGGAAAGATGATCTTGCCTGACGCAGAAGGCTTCGTGAATGGTTGGGTGTTTAGCCAAGTGGTTTTCGATGACATCGCCTTGATGGTCGAAATTGCCATGCACGATCGCGAGATACGCTTTGAGTGTTTTACGTTTTTCGAACTGCTTGGCGATGGCCCAGTGTGCTTCTTCTTTTTTGCCTACGACAAGAACACCGGTGGTGTATTTGTCGAGTCGGTGAATAATGCCGGGGCGAAACTCAGCTGCACCGACATCACTTAAGCCCTGGACTTTACCGAGTTCTTCTTTGGTGAGTCGTTGTTTCTTTTTAAAGCCACGGGTTTGATGCGCTTTGAAGACCTTGCCTTCGGCTTCGACCTGTTGTTTGAAGCGGTAGGCAAGACCATTGATCAGCGTGCCGGACGTGTGGTTACGTGCCGGGTGAACGATGATGCCTGCCTGTTTGTTGATGACGATAAAGCCCTTGTCCTCGTGGAGTACTTCGATGGGGATCGGCTCAGGCTCGATGGTCTTGACGGCTTTACCGGGGAGTTCGACTTCGATGACATCGTTTTCGCGCATGGATGCGCTGGGCTTGGGATTCTTCTTGCCGTTGTAGGTGACCATGCCTGCGTCGATAAGTTTTTTGACACGACTGCGTGAGACTCCTTTGAGTCGTTGCTGCAGGTAGGCATCGAGGCGCATGTTGCTGGTGCGAGAGACGGTGAACTTGTGATAACGCTGAAGCGAGTCGTCTTCGTCTGCACTGTCCTGTTGATCAGCACCATCAACTTCAACATCCTCTTCGTCGTCATCCTCTGCATCCAGATCATCATCCAAATCATCAGACTCCGTCGCATCGTTCAGATCGTCTGCTTCGTCTTCCGATTCAGGATGGTGTTGGTCTCTGGGTGTCATGGCAAAGGATACCGTCTTAACTGGTCAATGATTTTACCAGCACAAAATGAAGCTCAATTGTCGGTGGAATTACTGATCCGCACTTTCGTCGGTCACGCCGGGGAGCACAGGCGGCTTGGAGAGGTCCAGATCAAGTGTTGGTGCTTTGGGCTCATCGGCCTTGGGTTGAACCATGACCGGAGCGGGTGCGGGCGCAGCCTTGGCGAATTTCACTGGTGTCTTGAGGTCTTCGAGCTTGGCCTTGCGACCCGTTGCCTGCTGTGCAAGGACATCGTACTTGGTCCCCGCCAGGACGATGGCTTGATCGTAAGACTCGGCAGCCAAGTCCCATTTGCCTTGCGCTTCAGCAACGCAAGCCACGCCCAACAGACCGTTAATGCGAAGAACCGCGTGAACCTTCTTGTCTTTGGCAACGGCCTGGTACATGGTCAGGGCATCCTCGAGCATCTGGGCGGGGTCCTGCTTCTGCGGCGCAGCAACCTGAACCTGTGTCTTGGGTGCGTCTTCAGCCGTTTCACCTTCAGCTGCTGGCGTTGGTGTTACTTCTTGATCTTCAGGCTTGGCAGGCAGGGTTGCTTCTTCAAGCAGCAGGTCCGCACCACGCAGATAAGCCAAGGCCTTGACGGCACCGGCATTTTCCGAAGCAGTTGCCGAGTAACTTTCAGGGCTGGTGCTTTGCGCTAACGCGCCCCAAGCTGACTCATGAGCCTGTTGTTTATTGTGATTGTAAAAACGGACCGCGGTAAACGAGCCCAGAACAATGACCACGAGAATCAGCGTTACCTGACCGTACTTGTTCCACCATTCGTTAAAGCCGGTGAGGAAGACGACCAGGTCATTTTGTTCCAATTCGTGACGATGTTTTGAATCCATGTGTCAAATCTCTCTTGTCCGTCCCATGACGGAGTTATTGCATCCTTGCCATGCCTGTTTGGGGCGATGGTTTAAAATTCGTAGTGCACATCGTTGTGTACCCGTGATGTGCAACCTGAATCGCAGATTGTAACCGATTTTAGCTGTTGGAGCCCAGATTCATATTCGGCATCGGACCGTTGGGCGCATCGGCAGAGGAAGGCACATTCAAGATCGGGCCGATCATGATGACCACGGTGACGCGATCGCCTTCAGCGTACATGTAAATCCGAAGGCGTTCGGGGCCTTTGTTGCGGTTGAGTGCAAAGCCTTCATCCTGATGTTCGTCGGTACCCATCTTCCAGCCATGCAACTCCAGTTGACGACGGTAGAAGGTGATGACATCTTCGAACTTGGCGCGGCCTTGATAGACGTGTTTGACTTCACGGGCATTGCCGAGGATGGCGGATTGCGATTGTTTGACAAGCGCTTTAAAGCCAACAGGTTGGCCGACATCCGGAATCAGCGGGTCAGGCTTGGCTACCAGACCACGCGCTTCCTGCGGGTCAAGCAATTTCCATTCCGAACTCATGACGTTGGGGTAGGCCACTTTCTTGTTGTCATTGCAGCCGGTCAACAGCAATGCCGGGAGCAGATACAGAGCCAACAGGCAGACGTGAACGGTGATTTTTGATTGGTTCATAGCAATTAAAGTTTACTTGCATCAGAACTTGGCGACAAGCAGCCAATGCAGATGATTGATTATTTTTACCCGCGTTCTACAAAACAGCGTCATTGCATCGGCATCTCAACAGCGTTCATTTCCGAATCCCAACAGACCAACAGTTGAACGCACAACAAGCCGACGCCAACCGGTTTGGATCATGTTGGTTATCGCAATAACCCAAATCACAAAAATGTGGCCTGATCACGTTTAATCGACCGATTTATTTAGAGTTGTTCTCAAAGTTGACAATGGGTTGTCGTACATGTTTTACAAGCTTGCCATCCTGGTCATCTGTGCCACCCTCACGGGGATGGCGCTGCTGATGCTCCGGCACCATCGCTATGAAACCATGTACGAAATGGCCAAGACCCAACGCCAGATCACGCAAATCCGTCAGCAGCTCTGGGAACAGCAGACGCACATCGCCCGCAAAATCGAGCCACAAAAACTCCAGGAGACCCTGGCGTCATCGGAGTTACCACTCAAGTCCGTGGTCGGTGTGAACCGTGAACTGATCCCCCAGGTGCGAACCGCCAGCAAGGTCAACGACATCCCTGTTCCATGAAAAAGTCAGAGAACACACAACACGATGTCCGCACTCTCCGCATCGCGCCTTCGCGTCAGAGCCATCGCTTTCACACCGATGCATCAGGACTCTGCTGGCCGCATGAACGGCGCAGTCGAATCTTTGCCAAGCTCTGCTTGTGTGGGTTGACTTTGGTGATGCTTGGGATTGTGGCCCGTGTCGCCCAGTTGCAGACCGCTCCCCCGCAGCAGATTGCCAACATGCTCGACACGCAGAACTCAAAGACCACACTGCTTGCACGTCGGGGCAATCTCACCGATCGACATGGTCGGATCTTTGCCACCACGCGCGTGGCTTACCGCCTGTTTGTCGACCCGCAGATGGTCCGTGAACCCAACACGTTCTCCGAACATGTCGGCTTTGCGTTGGGCATCAATCCGGCGTACATCGACAAGACCATTCATGATGCCCTGATCAAGCGTCCGGGCAATCGTTACGTCGTGATCTCCAAACGCATGACCGACGAACAGGTTGTAAAATTCGACGAACTGATGGCCAACCCACCGGCGGGCAAGATCACCGGCATTGCCAAGGAACCCATCCTCGTTCGCGAGTATCCGATGGGACCGCTGGCAGGTCAGATCATCGGCTTTACCGGATTTGAAGGTCACGGCATTGAAGGCCTGGAACGACAGTTCGAAAAGATCATGGCACCGCAACTGGGGCGCGTCAGCTATTGGCGTGATACCCGGCGTAAACCGCTGTGGGTTGAACCTGCTCAATATCAGGCACCACAGGACGGCGCGGGTGTTCGCTTGTCCATTGATGCGATCATTCAGACACTGGCTGAGCAGCATCTTGCCCAAGCCGTCACCCAGTACAAAGCCGAGTCCGGGCAGATGGTGATCATGTCTCCCAAGACCGGCGAGATTCTGGCGATGGCCAACTTCCCCAGTTTCGATCCGACAACCTACAGCAAAGTCGAAAGCAAGTTGTATCGCAACCGCTGTGTGACTGACGTGTTTGAGCCGGGCTCGACTTTCAAGCCGTTTGTCTGGGCGATGGCAACACAGACCGGCGCCATGCGTCCGGGCCAGGAAATCGACTGTACCACTTCCGGAGTGTACCGCCT
>PAIY01000119.1 GCA_002704825.1 Phycisphaeraceae bacterium | reverse complement strand
TTTCGTCATTCCCGCGCAGGCGGGAATCCAGTGGCATGCAGTCGAAAATTGCAAATTCCACTGGACTCCCGCCTGCGCGGGAGTGACGGAGGGTGGAGATTAGTTCTTTGCATCGCGTTAACGTCAAGACAACCCGTGACCCGGGAGGGTCGCGGCTTTGGCACGCCATTTAGAATCTCAAACATCGACGAGTCTGACTTGAGGTTATCACTGTCCCAAACTGCATTTCCATCCCACATTCGACCAAACTCCGCCAGGTATTCGACCGATACGATATCTGTGAGTGCAACCAAACCCACTGGATCTATCAACGCGCAACGCCGTCCGGGGCAAACCCAGACGCCGCATCACCCGTCGATTTGGAATGATGCACCGATGCGGGCCAAGATCATGCTTCTCATTGCCATCGCGGCCGTGGGTGGCTGTATCGTCGGTATGCTCGAAGTCTACATGGGCCAACACGCCTACATTCTCGCTTCGGGACTCGGCGGACTTTGCCTGGTGTTATTCGGACTTTCCAAGGCGTGGTGTTGGATGCCGTTGGAACAACTCATCAAACAGCTTGAGAGCATTGACAAGACCGACCGACCCAAGCAGATTCAATCTCTGCCACTGAAGCGCGTCGATGAAGTCGGCCAGATCGCGCGGGTGATTCATGAGTTGATGGCATGGACGATCCGCGAACACATCCAGGCCCGCCAACTCCGCAAGAGTTTTGCTGATGAAGTGAACAAGGCCATCAACCGTGCCACCACGGACCTCAAAAACATGGCGATGCGTGATCCACTCACCGGTCTGGGTAACCGCCGCTTTGTCGATGAGAACCTTGAAGACCTGGTGCAGTCGGCCCGTCATACGCAGACGGATCTGGTGTGCATCGGCTTTGACGTGGACAACTTCAAGCAGGTTAATGACACGCTCGGACATGCCGTGGGTGATGAACTTTTGATTTTTATTGCATCGCTGATTCAAGCATCGGTGCGTGGGGATGACTACCCGATCCGACTTGGCGGTGACGAGTTTTTGCTGCTGATGCCCGGCTGTGACATCGACCATGCTGCCCGGATCACCGAGCGGATGGTGGTGCTTTTCCGTCAGCATGCCCAGAGCGCTTTCCCGCAGGTGCCGGTGAGTCTGTCGGTGGGGATGGCTTCGCTGTATCAGGACAATCCTGCTGACGGCCGCGAACTCATGGAGATGGCCGACCAGCGACTCTACAAAGCCAAACACGGCGGCAAAGACCGTTTGGTAACGTGTTGAACACGTCATTGGGTTAAAGCCTTGTCACTCCCGTGGCACGGGTTGGTTCATCACGAACAACATCACATTAACGTCAAGACAACCCGCGACTCAGGAGAGTCACGGCTTTGTGTGTGATGGTTGCGCGTGATAACCCCACATCGTGTTAGAAATACCGGACCTGTCCAGTCAACCCCATCAAATGGCCGATAGGTAACCTATGTCGCAGCCTGGACTACCTGTTATCGGTCACGTGTTACACCAACTGGCGTATGCCGGTGCGGAGGTGTTGGCTGCAGCGTTGGCAAGGCAGCTTGAGGACCAGTTCCATTCGGTGTTTCTCTGCCTTGACGGGCTGGGACAACTTGGTGAGGAACTGGAAGCTGAAGGTTTCACGGTGGTGCAACTCGGTCGCGAGCCGGGGATTGACCTGAAGGTGTCCAAACGGATACGTCAGGCGGTCAAGGATCACGGGATTGACCTGCTGCACGCCCATCAGTACACACCGTTTTTCTACTCCGCCATGTCCCGTCGCATGCGACATACTCCGCCGATTCTTTTTACTGAGCATGGGCGTCATTATCCGGATCAGCGCAAACTCAAACGCGTCATTGCCAACAAGGTGCTTTGGCGTCAGCATGATCGTGCCACCGCCGTGGGTCGGTTTGTGGCGCGAGCGCTGGTTGCCAACGAAGGCTTCCCGCGGACCCATGTTCAGGTGATCTACAACGGCATTAATCCTGACCAGTTCATGCTCCCCAACCCGTCACAGATTCGGCATCAGATGCGCAAGGAACTGGGACTCACCGAAGACCAACCCATCGCACTGCAGGTCGCGCGGTTCCACCCGGTCAAAAGTCATGCCACTTCCATCAAGGCCTTTAGTCACGTGGTCGAGCAGTTGCCCAATGCCGTGCTGCTTTTAGCTGGTGACGGCCAGGACAAGCAGCTGATGCAGGAGTTGGCCAGGCAGCTTGGGATCAGTTCGCAGGTTCGCTTCCTGGGTGTTCGTACCGACATCCCCCAACTCATGGCAGCGGCCGACGTCTTCGTACTCTCATCGCTGAGTGAAGGCATCTCCGTCACGTTGCTCGAAGCCATGGCAGCGGGCGTCCCCATCTGCACCACCGATGTCGGGGGCAACAGTGAAATCGTCGAACACACCGTCACCGGTCTGCTCTCCCCAAGACAGGATGCCAAGGCACTGGGTTCCAATCTCGTCCAACTGCTCATCGACGCGCCGCTTCGGCAGAAATTCGTCGATGCCTCCCGCCGTAAACTGCTTGCCCAATTCAATCAGCAGCAGATGCATGAGGGGTACACCAAGCTTTACCAGTCAATGATTCATTGACATAAGCAATTACATATCACAGACATACACGCTTTGGTGTCTTGGCGAATCGCGAAAACGGACTTATGATGTGTCCAGGTTTTGACGATGGAAGTTACAGTTTGATGCTCAGTATTTGAGCACCAGATGTGAATCGGGTGCCCGTTACGGTGACGAAAACGTATCGGGCACCGCATTGACATACGGTGCTCAGAAATGTGTGCCGTGAATAGATAGATTCGATGGATATGCCCCAGACGCCCCGATTACTGATCACCGACGATTCGGTAGACGCCTTTGCACCGCTCACGGACCTGCGCGCGGTGTTTGAGCTTCGCACCGGCATGCTCACCACGATGCAGCGCATTGAACAGGTCACCGCCCTCAAGACGGCAGCACTGACCGTCAAGCCCGCTTTGGAAGCGGTACTCCAGGCACGCTATCCCAACATCGCGGTCAATGCGCTGCCTGCTGGCGATGACCAGGCAGTGTTGATGATCAACGGTCGATGCACCTCGCACGCAATGCTCGGTACGGCAGCAAGGTTGCCCGAGGGACATCAACTCTGCCTGCCGGATGACACGGTCGTGGCTGCACACTTTCCCGCAGGCTCGAGTCCGAATCTTGATGTCTGTTCACTTGAGCGCATCACCGTTGAGATTGACGCGTTGATTCACTACCCCTGGGACATCCACAAAGTTTTGCATGCAAATCTGGTCCACGACATTGAACACAGCCAATTTCAGGCGGTGGGCAGGATTGATGACCGATACCCAGGCGTGACGAGCTTTGGTGATCATGCCATCAAGGTGCACAGCTCCGCCAGGCTTCAACCGGGCGTGATTCTCAATAGTGAAGCTGGGCCAATCTGTATTGATGAAGATGTACTCATCGAATCACCAGCTGTGATCCAGGGGCCGTGCGCGATCTGCCAAGGCGCGATGATCGCCCCGATGACGCAGTTGCGATGTGACACCGTCATCGGCCCGGTGTGCAAAGTCGGCGGTGAGATCAAAGCAGCGGTCATTGCAGGTTACTCCAACAAAGCCCATGCCGGATACCTGGGTAATGCGCTGGTGGGGTACTGGGTGAATCTCGGTGCGGACACCACCGCGAGCAATCTCAAAAACACCTACTCGCCCGTCCGCATGCAGCTAACGCCTGATGGTGATCGCTACGACACCGGCTTAAACAATCTGGGCCCGATCATCGGCGACTTCGTCCGCACCGGCATCACCACCCGCATGCCCACGGGCACCGTCATCGGCACGGGAACCATGATCGCACAATCCACCTTTACCCCCACCTGTGTCCCGCCCATGCGCTTTATCACCGACAAGGGTGATCAACCATACGACGCGGACAAACTCATCGACACGATCAAAGTGATGATGTCCCGTCGCGAGCAAACACTCACCGATGCCGAAGCAGATCGCCTGCGCGCGTTGGTGTGAGTTGTCTTTTTCGACACTTGATATGATCCGCAAGCCAGATGAATGAACCTGACGGATTTAGAGTGTTTGAAACAATAAATCTTGATGCAATCTTTCACTTCGTCATTCCCGCACAGGCCCGAATCCAGTGGCATTGTGTTGACGCTTGCAGACTCTTATTTCATGACAACAAGCTTTGATCCGCCAGATTATGATCTGAGATCGCGAGGACGGCTCTTTTGTTTAATCAATGAATAAAAATGTCGTCTGACTGCAACCGGTCATGTCTTGCATGCGTATGTCGCATTAATCTCGCATTTCTTCAGAACCTCTACGATCATGGAGCTCGCTTATGGTGACGTCTTTCTTCCGGATGGTCCTTCTGACCGGTCTTCTCGTATCGCCTGCTTTGGCGGATCTCAAAAGCTATGTTCAAAAACCTGATTCCAGCTACCAATACCAGGTGGTCAAGGAAGAAGCGATGGGCCAATCCGATGTGCGCATCGTCAAGTTCACCAGCCAGACCTGGGAAGACATTGCCTGGGAACACTGGATGTACCTTGTCTCCCCGCACACCATTCAACACGAAGGTAAAGCGGTTCTGGTCATCGTCGGCGGTTCCAATCGTCCCGGCATTCCCAAGCTCCCCAAGGAAGCGCTGATCATCACCCAGGCCTGCGAACAGTTGGGCGTCCCCGTTGCCATCCTCGGCCAGGTCCCCAATCAACCGCTGTATGGCAAACTCAAGGAAGACAATCTCATCGCCCATACCATGACGATGTACTTTGAGTCGGGTAACGAGGAACAGATATTGCTCTTGCCGATGGTCAAGTCGGCGGTCAAAGCCATGGACTGTGTCTCGGCGTTAATGAAAGAGTCCACCGGCAAACCCATCGACAAGTTCGTGGTCACCGGCGCCTCCAAGCGCGGTTGGACAACCTATCTCACTGCGGCTGTCGATCAGCGCGTCATGGCTGCTGCCCCAATCGTCATCGACATGCTCAAACTCCCCGAGCAGATGGAAAAACAAAAACAGGTCTACGGCGAGCAACTCAGCCCCAAGATCACACCCTACACCTCGCGTGGTGTGCTTCAACATCTCAACTCCGAACGCGGTAAAGCGCTCGTCAAACTCATTGACCCCTATGAATACAGGCATTTACTGACCATGCCCAAGTTGTTATTGCTTGGGACCAACGATCCGTTCTGGACAGTGGATGCAGCTAACGTTTATTACGATGACCTGCCCGGTGAGAAGTACATCAGTTATGTCCCCAACGCAGGGCATGGCTTGAACCTGACCATCATCCCGACGCTATTGAACTTCATGAAGTCCGCAGTCACGCATACGCCCTTAGCCAATTTTGCATGGACGCGCAACGTTGATGGTTCGACGACGGTCAAGTGTGTCGATAGGCCCATGTTGCTTGAGTTGATCTCTTCCAACAATCCGACGATGGATTTCCGTGAAGCGAAGTGGGAGACCAAAGTCATGCCGATGAATGCTGATTCAATCGATATTAAACCCAGTGAACCGGAGCAGGGTTATCTTGCGTATTACGTGAAAGCGACCTACGCTTCAGCACAGAACGTGCCTTACTCGCTGAGTACGCAGATCACGGTTTTGGGCGGACAGTGAGAATGGACACCCGTCACGCACACCCCTGATCTGCAAGCTTATCCAGAGAACCGAGCTACCCACGTGGCTCGGTTTTTCGTTGCGCGTGTTGTTGTAGTTTTCACGCTCAGGCGAGCCGCCGTGTGTCACGGCGGGACAAAGCGCAGCTTTGCATGTCTCTGTACATTCATGTCAACAATCAGCACGAACAAGTTGAGCTTCGCTCAAGCCCGCGTTGACACAACACGGCTCGTCTGATGCGCGCAGAATAAACGTGTTGCATGGGTATGCAAATCAATCACCGTTGTAAGACAAATCGCAACTCAGCGGCGTTTTTTGCGTTGTTTGAATTTCTGTTTGAAGCTGGGTTTCTTGGGGGCTTTGCCCATGCCACCCATGCCACCCATCATTGCGCGGGGGTCCATGCCGGCGCCCATGGCATTACCCATGCCCGACATCGCTTTGAGTTTGGAGAGCATGCCCATGCCCGACATTTGCTTGCCCATTTGCGAGACCATGTCAAAGCCTTTGACCAGTTGCGCGACGTCTGCAGGCTTGGTACCCGAGCCCTGCGAGATGCGGCGGCGGCGGGAGTTATCCAGCAGCTCCACATCCGTGCGTTCCTTCTTGGTCATCGACTTGATGATGGCTTCGGTGCGGTTGATTTCCTTGTCATCAATGTCCATTTGGGAAATCTGATTACCAATGCCAGGCAGCATCCCAAGCAATGACTTCATCGAGCCCATCTTCCGCATCATGTTCAATTGATTAAGGAAGTCGTCCATGGTCATCTTGCCCTTAGCCATCTTCTCCTGAAGCTCCATGGCTTCTTCTTCGGAGACTTGCTGCTGGGCTTTTTCGACCAGACTCACCACGTCACCCATGCCAAGGATGCGCGAACTGATGCGTTCGGGATGGAACTCTTCAAGGGCATCAAGATGTTCACCGACACCCAGGTACTTGATGGGCTTGCCGGTGATCTGGCGGACGGAAAGGGCTGCCCCGCCACGGGTGTCCGAATCGAACTTGGTGAGAATCACGCCATCAAGTTCGAGTTGGCTGTTGAAGGCCTTGGCCGAGTTCACCGCATCCTGGCCGGTCATCGCGTCGATGACAAGCAGAATCTGGTGTGGCTGAACCGCAGCTTCGACCTGTCGCAGTTCGCCCATCAATTCATCATTGACATGCAGACGGCCGGCGGTGTCGAGGATGAGGACATCGCATTTTTCAGCACGTGCCTTGGTCAGTGCATTGCGACAGACGGTGACGGCAGCACCAACCGCTTTGCCATACTCAGCAACCTTATCCAGTTCAGCATGAAAGAGAACGTCGGGTCCCTTGTCGAATTCTTCGTTGACCTGATTGGCCAACACTTCAAGCTGATGCACAGCAGCGGGGCGTTGGAGGTCGGCTGCAGCAACCATGACTTTCTTGCCCTGCTTTTTGAGGACCGCTGCGAGTTTGCCAGTGGTGGTGGTCTTACCCGAACCTTGTAAACCGGACATCATCACGACGGTGGGGCCGGGGGAGACGAACATGATGCCCGGCTGAGCTTCAAACTCGTCAGCTTCCTGACCCGCGGGCACGCCGGACATGGTGGCAACCAACTCATCATGGACGATCTTGATCATCTGCTGACCGGGTTTGAGTGATGAAAGGACTTCCTCACCCAATGCCTGCTGCTGGACATTCTCGCAGAACTGCTCGACGACTTCGTAATGGACGTCCGCTTCCAGCAGCGCGGTGCGGACTTCGTCCATGGCCTCGCGGACATTGGATTCAGAGATCTTGCCCTTGCCTGAGAGTTTTTTCAGAGCGTTACTGAATTGATCCGTCAGATTTCCAAACATGCAGTACCTCGTCTTGGTCAGCTAAGTCCGTAGAACCCTAAATCGTAGTTTTTAGAGAGGTAAAACGCAATTTGGGGCAGGATATAACGCCTTAAGTCAGGCAAATGTTCAATACACTGTCTCCAAGTGCCGTTACTTGGAATGCAACTCTCGGGTAAATCTAAATACAATGGTTGTTTTTATTAATGGTTGTAAAAACACTCACTTGTAATTATGATTGGACGGTTGTTTGTCTATTCGTATTTTCAAAATAGAGTATTGAACACATGGTCATTGGTTGAACTGATGAGCTGTTCATGATTGCATCTTTCAGTCGAAAAAGAAAAACAAATTTCAGGTAAATTGGGGGACGGTACAAGTGAGTCAATTCGAAAAGCAACACCTTGATTTAAAGCCAGAATATTACATTATTGCTGCCGGTACAAAGTCAACAGTACGATCAATCAAAACGATAAGCCGACTATTCGGATTCCATCACCAGCATATGTTTTCTGGTTTGATTATGCTTGGATTTGTTTCCAAGCCGCAGGCAAATGCAGCATATTTATTTCTGAAGAATGTATTTCCTGCAATTAAATTAAGAGTAGTACATTGCGCATTTAACCAATGTCAGGCCAATCCCAAAACATGTAAAAGCATTTTGCGCGATCGATCTGGCAGTACTGTTGCCTTGTCACCCTCACAAGATGTAATGAGCTCATATGTCAAATTACCTTTGTCTGGTTTTGACACCATCTCGCATCAGGAATCAAACGACCTTAGTGAAATCGAACCGCAAACAATCAATGATGCTTTGGTTTCGTGTTTAATGATTCCCCAACAATATCGCAAATGGGTTAAAAATGTTTCCAATTCAAGACTTGCAATGCTGATAAAAGCTGTTGCAAAAAAATTGCGTCACCTCAAACCCAATCGAGATATTTTGGGAATTGGCACAGATATCCATGAGAATTTAAAGATGGATCAATTAGCAGAAAAACCAGTAATCAAGCTTTTACTGAGTCAACGCGGTTATGTAAAACTTCAAAAAATGGCCAAAAAACTTAGTGAAAATACTATGGTTCTTCGTGGATTGGCATTTTCTTTTGAAATCGTGGAAGTGCGCAAGAGAATGGGGCCCAGTGTGCGCAAGTAAATGAGGACCACCGATGATCAAAGAATAACACCTTGGTAGGTGTTGTCCACATGCCCCA
>PAIY01000118.1 GCA_002704825.1 Phycisphaeraceae bacterium | reverse complement strand
GGCGCGGGAGGTGCGGCGCGCGCAGGCGCGCTACGAGCGGCAGCGCGAGGCCGCCGAGCAGCTGATTGCGCAATTTGACTTGGACGGGATGAGGACGATGATGCGCGCGCCTCCGCTGCTCACGGTTGCGGCGTGAGCGGGGGGTGCGCGTCGCACGCGCTTGCGGACCGTGGACGGCACAAGGAGAAAAGCACACACACACACACGTGTGTTCTCGTGTAGTTGTGTTGTGTGCTGCTATGATTGCACCCGAGGAGACTGTGCCCGAGGGCCCGGCACCCCGGCGTCGCGAGCCGCTCCGACCCGCCGCCGACTGGCCCCCGCAGCGCGAGAGCATGGGCTATTCCGCCAGGGAGACGCACCCAATGGACAACTACAGCCACGTCATGACGTTTGTGGGACAGGAGCACCGCCGCGACTACCTCAGCGTGCGCTGGCGGGCGTGGATTCCCGACATGCGCGGCCGGGACAATGACCGGGACCGTCACCTGCGCTACAAGGTCACTCACGAGTACGCCATCGTGCTGGCCGCGTCGCTCAGCCTCCTGTCCGAGGACAGGAAGCGCGCGAGCTTGAGCTTGTCCGTGTGGTCGGCGCCAACCGAGCTCGACAATGACAACATGGCCGAAGTCGGGACGCTCCTGGACGACCAGAACACGGCCATTCTCGATCGGGGCGTGCCGGTGCCCTTTAAGTTTCGCAACCTTCGCGCCCGCTGCTGCACGAGCCCGCGCTGCAAAAAACGGCGAGAGGTGCCACTGGCTGTCATGGCAGAGCTCGACCCGTCGGGAGCGGCCGTCCATCTCATGTTTGTCCCTGGGCATCCGACCGTCTACATGCGCATCGCAAGCTTGCACGGGACGGCCGTCCACCCGCGGCGCTCCAAGCGCAGCCTCGAGCGCTGCCCGGGGTACTGGCCCGACGCGCCCGAACCGGCGACCTCGGCCGCGGACCGGCACAAGGAGGACCTCGAGCGGCGCGAGGCCAAGCGCCGGCGCCGGCAGGAGGCGCTCGGCATCGCCGCGCCCGACGCCGCGCCCGCGGCCGCGCCCGCGGCCGCCCAGGTCTTTGTCGACGTGGCGGCCAGCGACAACCCCGAGCGGCCCGTGCAAGCGTATGTGACGGCCATCCCCGTCGAGCTCATGCGGCCACCCACGCCGCCCGCGCAGCCGCCGCCGCCGCAGCCGCAGCCGCAGCCGCAGCCCCGCGCCCGCGGGCCGCACCCGCGCTGGAGGGAGGTCGTGGGGGAGGCCCGCGAGGCCACGGCGGCCATCAACGAGCTCATGTCGCGCGGCCGCGAGACCATCGAGGAGCGCGCCATTGCGCTCACGCGCCTGGCGGTGGCGGACGAGGCGCTCGACCTGGTCCAAGACGGCGACGCGCCCAATGAGCAAATCGACCGCGTGCTGCGCCGCATGCACGACGCGACGGAGGCGGCGCGGACCGCCTCGGAGGCGGACGACCGGCTGCGCGAGACCACCACCGCCATCGAGGCCTCGCCCCCAGCGCACCGACTGGCCATCGCAAACGCGTGGGGCCAGCTCCCGCCAGAGACCGCGGCGCAGCTCCTCCGCAACGAGCTGGACGAGGAGGACGAGGAGGACGAGGACGTGTGCGAGCAGGAGTAGAAGCGCGCGCGCACATGCGCGCAGCAGCAGCGTGGGACGTCCCCTTGCGTGTCTCGCTTGCGTCTCGTGTGCGTCTTAAAGAACAGAGTGTGTCACACCCGACACGCGGCACCCGCGCCGCTGATAACCCGTTGATTGTCGCTCTTCCAGCATGGGCGCGCTGCCCCTCGGAGATCCCGACGAACCGGCCGAGGTGTGCCGCGAGCACTCGGCCGACTCGGTCTGCGCGCTCAAGATCACGGCCCTCGGCATGGACCCGTGCCCCGAGGCGACCAAGTGCCTCGACCACCTCGCAAGCGATTTCGAACTCAAGGCGCAGCCCAAGAAGGAGCGCTACGCGCCGGTGCCGGCGACGCAGTGCGCCGAGTACGACGCGGTCATGTCCAGCCTCGTTGCGCGCGTGCGCGACCTTCCGCTCGCGCCGAATCCCGACACGGCCGGGTGCGCAGTGGCATTGGTGCCCCTGTCCAAGCGCGAGCAGGACGAGTACAAGGCGGTGGAGGGCCACGCCAAGATGATGGGCGTGACCATGGGCGAGGTCTTGGCGCGCAGCCGGCAGCTCGAGGTCTCCGATCGGGCCGCCGCGATCCACGCGCAGTCGGAGCTGAAGCGGATTCTCGTCGACAAGGACTGGACCGACGAGGAGCGCACGTGGATTGAGTGCGTCACGGACAAGTCTCTCACGCAGGACGCGCCCATGCAGCGGCACGCCCTCGCCGAAATGTACGGCAACAGCCTGCGCCTGAAGATCAGCCGGCTCGAAAAGTTCGCGGGCACGAGCGGCAAGTCCAACGCAAACCAAAAGCGTTCGGCCGACGCCATGCTGGCCGAGGCCGACCATCGGCCGCGCCTAGCGCAACGATACCGACTCCAGCACGCCGTCGCCGAGCGCCTGCACGCGCGTTTGGCCGCTGGCAGCATGGCCTCGCCGGCGCACGCGCAGCGTCCGGAGACGCCGGGGAAGGCGCTGGCCAGCCGCATCGCGAGCCACGGGCTTCTTCCGGGCGTGGTCCTGATGAACACGCGCGACGTGGCGCGCCTCGCCAAGGACCCGACCCCGACCCCAGGTCCGACTGGCGGCGCGACCTTTAACAATCAAGCGGATCTGACGCGGGACACGGACAAGCAGCTGCAGATGACGCTCGACGCCATCTGGAATGGCAACCTCCTCGTGCCCTGCCGGGACACAAAAAGCATGGCCATTCTGCGCGCGCACGCGCATCCGGTGGACAAGACGCGGTTCCGCGACCAGCGCCAGCAGCTCGCCGCGTCGCTTCGGGACATTGAGTGGCTGTGGACGCAGCAGCGCACGTCCTCGTCCATGTCGAGCCGCCTCGGTCGCAACGGCGACCTGGTGCAGCAGCTGGGCTCCGGCATGTGGAATGTGGCCGAGCGCGTCGACTGGCTCGCGGCCGTCACGGTGTTTGCTGGCGCCAAGCGCGAGGGCGAGGAGGAGGATCCCGGCGACGCCTTTCCGGGGTTGGCGCCGTACGCGTCCGACCCGGTCAAGGGCTACAGGACGCTCTTCGGGCGCGAACCCATCAACGCGCGCGGTTCGGTGGTGCTGCGCCGGTCGCGGATTGGGGCGCAGCAGGAAGCGGGCGCGTCGGCGACGGCGGCGGGCGCCACGCCGACCATCCGCGAGCTCGTCCAGGAGTTTGCCCTCGGCGCGTACGCCGACAAGATGGGCGTCGGCCCGCGCCAGCTCTGCTGCTACGCCACGCCAAAGCCCGACAGCGCCCGGAAGCCGGAGTTCAAGCAGAGTGCCAAGCGCCCGCGGACCAGCGTCAAGGAGGAGGCCGCGTACATTGCCGAGATGGACAAGATCCTCGCCGAGGAACCAATCGAGGGCGCCACGGTGGCGGAGGTGCTCCTCACTGCCGCGGCGCAGGGCGACCGCCTCAGCGAGATTGTCTCCGTCTCCGAGGCCTGGGACGGCGACCTCACCGCCATGACGCGAGGCCAGAACATGATGATGGATGCCAAGTTTGCACCGCTCCTCGTGAGCGTCATCGTGAGCGCGGCGGCCGCGGGCATCTTCCACGGCGACATCAAGCGCGCCAACATTCTCTTCCGCGTCGACGCCGCCGAGCAGCTGAGCGATCTGGCGCTGACCGATTTCGATCCCTTTTTCGTCAAGCTCTTCCCGGCGCTCGGCGGCTCGGCGCGCAAGGCGGCGCCGTGCCTCGCGGTGCTCATGGTGCTCTGCTTTCTGGGCGAGGTGCGGTGCCAGGTGCCCGTGGACGGGCCCGTCCTCGCCAATGCGCTGGGCAAGCGCATCTTCCCGGTGCTGCGCGATGCGCTGAGGCCCTTGGTGGACGCGGCCAACCCCCCACCCGAGCTGCTGCAAAGCGTCATGCCGCCGGGCGTCGTCCCTGGCGAGGCGCCCGACGAGGACTTTGTGCGCCGCCTGTTCGAAACGGTCGAGGACGAGGACGCGCTCAAGCTCGCTTGCTGCAAGCTCGTCGCAGTGCCTGGGGGCGCCAGCGCCGCCTCGTCCTCGACGGCGCGGCGGCGCTCGCGCAGCAGCAGCGCCGCGGCGGCGGCGGCGGGCGAGGACAACAACCCGGAGACGAACGCGGCGGCGCTCGCCGAGGAGGACGCCAACGAGCTCGTCGCCGCGCTGAAGCAGCACATTGAGAATTACATGCTGCTCCAAAAGGACAAGGAGGGCAACGTCGTCCAGCCCACCGTGCCGTGCCTCGGCAGGGTGAACGATCGCACCGGAACGTCGCTCTCCGCGTGCGACGGCGTCGGCAGACCGGCGAGCACCGCGGCGCGCTTGATGACGTACGCAATGTCCGGGACGGACCTGTGGGCCAAACCCGAGGCCCCCGGCCGTCGTGGCAAGGCGGTGTGACAATAACGCGCTCGTCGTGGCGGTGGTTAGAGAGAGTTGTAGTAGTGGTGCAATGAGCTTGCGTCCGGCCGAAGTCCCGCTGCCGACTGGCAAAAACGCACCGGGAGCAAACTTGAAGAACAGCATCAAAAAGATCTCGCAGCAGCAGAGCGTCGTAGACCAATTCTTGAACGCGCTGAAGCAAAAGCAGAATGACGACGGCGCAGCGGCAGCGGCAGCGGCGCAGGAGCAGACGCCCCGCTACTGGGACGAGCCCGGCTGGCGCCCGTGGCCCGCGCCGCTGGGCGCCAGCCCGGACGCGACCACCTTCAACTGGGACGAGTCGGACAAGGCGTGGGCGGAAATCTACCGGCTCCAGAATCGCGCCATCGAGGTGATCCAGGCCATCCTGCCGCGCGTGCACGACCGGCTCGAGGCGGTGCGCCCGTCGAAGCTCGTGCCGCTCGTCGAGCCGGAGGCGCTTGCGACGAGCATCGAGCTCGGCCAGGAGGAGATCCGCGCCAACTGCAACGCCATCTTTCGCACGAATACGCTCTACGAACCCTTTCCAAACCACGAGGACGTGGTCGAGGGGCGCATCGGCCCCGACCACCCGAGCGCCAACTCGTGGAATGAAAAGGCCGCGCGCTGCGCCTTTGTGGCAGCGGTGGAGCTCGACGGGCCGGCGCTGCTGGACATTGTGCGCGGCTTTCCCGAGGTCATGGAGGCGCGCGGGGTCGGCTACCAGGCGCCGAAGCGCTACAGCGCGTGCGTCGCGCGCAAGCAGCAGGAGGGCATCGGCGACCAGGCGAGCCAGCTCTACTGCGTCGTCCAGCAGGCCATGGACAAGCATCGGCGCGAGACGGGGCACGACATCCCCCCCGATGCGCCAGCGTTTGCGGGCGAGAGCGTCCACGGCAGCACGGTGCTCTTCACGGTCATGTGCCGAGCCTACGCCGAGCTGGAGCGCAGCCACCACCACGAGGCCAGCCGTCCGCACTCGCAGGTCCAGCACATTGTCAAGGGCCTCTACGAGACCTACGCGGAGGCCGTGAAGCTGCGATGGCGCTGGGCGCAGCGGCGCTGGGAGGGCGAGGCGTCGATGCTCTCGGTCGTGGCCCCCGTCCTCGAGGCCGGCTGCGACCCCTTTGAGCTGCCCGTCGCGCCCAATGCGCCGCTGCCCAAGCGCATGGAGGTGGCCTTTGGGTCGGGCGACTCGCCGCTCAAGCTCGCGGTGATGCACCAGGACGAGCCCACGGCGTCCTACTTGATGTCGATGCTCTACCCCCGGATGTCCGACAGCGAATATGCGTTAGAGCGGTTGCAGAAGCGTGGTGTCTTGTAGCAGAACAAATCGACGATTGTCGCGTGCGCGTCGCGTTTGCGGCTTGAGCACGCAGTAGGATCAGGAAGAGCAACACAACCACACACACACACATGGACGCCGTGGTCCAGCAAAAGTCCAAGCCGACCAAGGCGAGCAAGAAGAAGCCGCCCCCGCCCGAGCAGCAGGCCCTGGAGGAGGCGCTGGCCTGTCCCGAGGACCCCAGCGGCACGCCCATCAAGATCAAGGTGAGCTCCCAGAGCTTCAAGGACCTCGTCTTTGGCATCAAGACCACCACGAAGATGGCCAAGGTCATGCAGGCGTTTTGCACCCGCACAAACTTGCAGATCCACACGGTGCGCTTCCTCTTCGACGGCGCGCGCGTCAACGAGGGCTCGACGCCCGCGACGCTCGGCATGGAGGACGGCGACGTCCTCGACGTGATGGTGAGCTTCGAGGGCGGCGGCGGCAGCTCCAAGAAGCGGGCGCGGGAGGACGCGGGCTCTGACGCGCACGCGCACGAGACCGTCCGCAAGTCGCGCGCGGAGGTGCTGGACGACCTGGACTACTACCCCACCGAGGCTGAGCGCGAGAGCGGATGGCCCAATCTGGAGCGCGCGTTTGGCGATGCGCTCGAATGTTACGACCAGATGCGCCTCGACGCTGCGGCAAACGCCGTCGAGCAGAGCCTGCTGATCGCCAAGTCGCTCATGGCGCGCTCGAAGATGGACTTTGACTCGACCTCGAGCGCCAACCGGTTCGCGCTCGAGGTCGCCAAGATGATCCGCCACGAGGTCGTGAGCCGCGAGACGAACAACGAGCGGGAGCGAGCGGCCAGCGCGCTCGAGACCATCGGCGAGACCGTCGAGGGCATCGCCAAGGCGGCCCTCTTTGCGGAGTAGCGGCGCTGCGCGCTAACGCGATTTAGCAGTGCGTGGGGTGTGGTGGATAACAAAAAGCGTTGCGTTTGCGCTTGCGCACCATCATGTCCTCCGGGCTCGACCTCCGCAAGCGCGCCGGCAAGCGCAAAGACCCCTCCACCGTGGGGTCGCGCCGGCAGGGCCGCCTCGGCGACCCGCTCAACGCCATCGACGCCGGGTCGCCCGGCGAGATCCGCATCAGCTCGGACGTCATGGTGGCGCTGCAGCACCTCTACAACACCAGCCCGTCCATCCAGGCCGCGCGGGCCATCCTCATGGGCCAGCTGCTCAGCAGCGGCGTCGTCGTGCGCCGCGAGGGCCGCGACGTCAACCTCAAGTCGACCTTCTCGCGCCACCTGGAGGACGTGTGGGTGCCCTTTGCGCGCAACGTCGTCGACCACTTTCTGATGTTCGGCTTCGTCTGCGTGTCGCTCGAGCGCGAGGCGCCGCCGCCCTTTGCCAACTTCATCAAGGGCAAGCAGATGGCCGCGACGTCGCAAATGGGCCCGCGCGAGGACGGGCGCCACGCGAGCCAGCGCGAGCCGCCGACCGACTCGGAGGCGCGCTCGCGCAAGCGCCCGATTCAGAGCGACGCGCGGCTGGACCGCAAGATCACCGACCGCAAGACGGAGAGCAACGGCAACCTCGTGCCGATGGTGCCCGACATTGGCCAGTACGAGCTCTCGTTCATCCACACGGGCGAGGTGCGTGCGGGCGCTCGGGTTGCGCGTGGGCAGAATTTCGGATTTGTGACTCACAAGCGTGACGTCACACCCGCCGCGCGACGCAGACCAACTACGTGCGCCAGTACCGCATCTTTGCGACCAACTCGGACAACGTTTACAGGCGCTCGCCTCTTGCGTTGGCCCGCGCGACCCCAGCAGGGGTGGTAGCTCGGGTCGGCAGGGGTGGTAGTTCGGGTTGTGCGCGGGGCCATGATCCACGGTGGGGCTGGCGCTCGGGTTGTGCCGCATGCATGGGTTCCCAGTTCTCAGCGGGTGCTCGGGTGGTGCGCGGGGGAAAAACGATCGCGATCGGATCGCGATCGCGATCGAGTGCTCGCGTCTTGCTGCGCGGCGCAGGCAGGACTACTCGTCCGAGGTCTTCTTCAAGACCCCGCCCGACGCCGCCGGCAACATCTGCTCGCCGATTGCCACCGTCTTCCAGTCGGCGAGCTTCATCTCCTCGCTCGAGGAGCTCGCGCTGCAGGCCGAGGTCGTGCGCGCGCGCCAGATGCTCGTCACGCAGCCCGCGCAGCGCCAGCAGGGCAACCCCAACCTCGACCCGGCCAACCTCTTCTTCGACTCGGAGAGCCGCGCCGTGCAGGCCTCGGCCAGCGCCGACGAGGACACTGCGCACGCGCAGAGCCTGGCGATGACCGCCAGGCTCATGAACATGATCAACCGCATGCAGACCACCGACCCGGCGACGGGGCGCGAGCGCCCGGGGCAGGGCGCCGTCGCGGGGGGCACCTCGCACGTGCCGCCCGCGGTGCCGCCGTACCTGTTCACCTGCCCTGGTAACACTCATGCTCAAACCAAACGCACCTGACCACGCTGACAGCGCGCTTGCTATCACACAGACCGTCAACAGGTCGTCCCGGGCGTGCGGCCGCCCGAGGCGCGCGGGGACTTGGTGGAGCTGATGCGGGTGGTCAACGATCACAGTGACGACTCAACCGACTCAAACTCATGGCCCCTAACACATCCGCCACGCAGGGTCCGGGGGTCTGCGCGTAGGCCCACACGCCGGGGTCGTTGGCCACGCTCGGGTAGACGAGGACGGGGTGGGGGATCTGCCGCGGCGGCGCCCGCAGCGCGGACGCGCGGATCGTGGCGTCCCACCACCAGCGCGCCATCGCCTCCTCCGCCTGCTGCTGCGCCGTGCCGCTCATGGATCTGCGCGCTCGTTGTCTGCGCGCGCAGTCGCCGCAAGCATGGGCGTGCCGGCTAGCGTGATCTTTGAGGGTGCGCAGCACTCGAACGCCCTGCCATTTGCGCTTCGATTCAGCAACCTCGTCCGCCGACAGGCAAGTTCTCGTCCAACAGCATGAGCCAGCTGCAATTGCTCAACACCACAGTGACCGCCATGGCGCTCGCGGTCAACAAGGTCCTCACCGCGTGCTACCACGCGGTCTACGACGACGCCATCGAGGGCGACGAGCTCGTGCTGCTGACGGCGCCGCTCGCGGCCACCACCGAAGTGCAGGAGCTCTTCACAGCTGGGATCATCGACATTGAGTCCGCGCTTCCCGCGGCGCTGCACTCGCTGGGCGGCTCGGCCGTCGAGATCGAGGGCGCGCTCAAGCGCCGCCGCCAGGCGGACAAGAACAACCCGAACGCCGACGTGATGCAGGCGCAGACGGCGGCGATGCTCGGCGAGTACGACGCGCAGCTCAAGGGCGCGCAGACGGAGAAGACGACGGCGGAGATTGACCAGGTGCGCGCCAACACGGAGAAGCTGCGCGCCGAGGTGGGCAAGGTCAACGCCGAGTCGCAGAAGACGACGGCGGAGGTGGGCGTGGTCAACGCGACGGAGAAGAAGACGGAGGCGGAGGTGGGCAAGGTCGGGGCGGACACGAAGAAGACGACGGCCGAGGTGGGCAAGGTCGGGGCGGAGAAGAAGAAGACGGAGCACGACGCAAAGGCGCCGTACCCGAGCGCGGCGGCCAAGCCCGGGGGCGGCGGCAGCAGCAGCAAGAGCGGGAGCTCGAGCAGCAAGAAGAAGTGAGGACGATAACCGCGTGCATGTGCGTGTTTTTACTCGCTCAAAACCCCAACGCTCCCAACTCCACGTCCCCGGCGCACGTCTGCGCCGCCAGCGCCTCGCGCGTGTACCCCAGTTCTCGCAGCTGCCGCACGTTGAGCCCCGTCTCCAGCAGCGTCTGCGGCGCCACGCCCGAGAGGCAGGCCCCGCGCGGCGTCGTCTGCGCCAGCACCTCAAAGGCCATGCGCGGCTGCTGCGCGCACATGACGAGCAGCGTGCCCACGTCCAGCCCCAGCTGGTGCACCGCCGGCGAGCCCGCCAGCACCACCGCGTCGCTCGCCGTGGTGAGAAACTCGGCAATCAGGTCGTCGGCGCCGTAGGCCGCGACGCACGCCGCGCAAAAGGGCCCGTCCACCAGGTCGAGCGCCGAGAATTCGAGCGCCCGAAACTCGCGCGCCGTGCGGACGCCGCGCGCCTTGAGTTGCGTCGGCGAGATCCGGGCCGCCTTGAGCAGCGGCGCGCGCACGTTGCTGTCCAAGAAGAACTGGTAGTGCAGCTCGGAGTCGTCCATGGCCATTGCGCGTTCGGCGGTGAGTCCTGTGCCGATGACCAGCGCCATGCGCTGGCGCATAACCAGGCGGTGCGGCGCAGCGCGATTGGCCAAAGCCTGCTCGTCCTCGTCTTCGCTGCTCAGCCGCTGCACGGACATCCACGGATGGTGGTTGCTGCGAGGTGAGGGAGGCGGCGCTAACCAGGCGTGCAGTATGACCATGCGCGGCGTCATTCCGGTGTGCGGCAGGGGGGGCGTGCGATAGCGGATGGCGACGGACCCGCCGCCGCAGCCGCCGCAGCCGCCGCAGCCGCCGCGCGCCTCGGTGGCCGACACGATCATCCAGGGAGAGGTGGCCCGGCTGCAAGCGCTCTCTGCGCTCATGCTGGTGCTGTGCATCGCCGGCAGCATCGCCGGCGCCATTGGCGCAGCGCACGTGCTGCTGAATTGCGGCCTGGGTCCCGAGCGCAGCACCACCGTCGACGACGCGGGGTTTGACGACGCGGGGTCTGGGGCGGGCGTCCAGCGCTTGAGCGGAACCGTGCTGTATCCGTGGGTGTCCATCTACTAGCAACCGTAGACGGTGGGCCCTAAAAACGTGCTCTCCTCCGCCGTCGGCGGCGTCGCAAACGTGACTGCGCGCCGCTTCCCCAGCGCCTTGGCGGACGGCGTCGGCGGCGGCGCCACGGGCGCTGGCGCCACCGCAACAGCCGGCGGCGACACCACGACGCGGCCGTGCGCGCCATTGTTGTTCCGGTTGCGACTGTCCTCGTCCTCTTGCAACACGGCCTCGTCCTCGCTGTTTTCAAACGACTCGGGCGACTCGGCGAGCTCCACCTCCGCCACCACGGCACGGCGACGCGCTCGTTCGTGCGGACGCAGCACGTCGAGCACGGCGTCGCGCACAATGTCGCCCGTCGGACTGCGAATGTTGGCGCAGACGACCCAGGAGACCAGGCACATCAGGATGCACAGGGTGACGCTCGCCAGCAAAAAGAAGAGCCCCCACGTGTCCTGCTCCTCCTCTCGGACGTGCGCTGCGCCGTGCTCGGAGACGACGGAGTCGTTCATACTGACGCGCGCCTAAATTAGAAAGGCGGCGAGGTGCTACCTATAGCGGAGAAGGGGCGGGTGATGCTGCCGCCGGCGCGCGAGGAGCCCTTTGCCGATTGGTTGGAACGCCAGCGCCTCGGCAATGCCGGCCATCCGCGGCCACAAATCGGCGACGCGGCGCTGGCCTCGGCGCTGGCGCGCGCCACGGTTGCCGGCGCGCAAGGCCGCCTCGACGCCCTGCCGACGGGCGTGCCGCGACGCGACAATGTGCGGCGCAACGCGGTGGCAAAGGTCGAGATCCCTCCGGAACGGGACCTGCGCGACCGCGCTCGACCGGGCGTGCTCAACTTTCGCCTTCGCTCGTGCCTGGCCGCGTGCGCGTGCTTTTCGCTGTTTGTGTTTGTCGTGGCCCTTTACTCGGGCATCGTCTTCGGGGACGACGAGGCGCAACTGCACAATGTTCCCTACACCTTTCGCGGCGGCGCCATACCGCTCTTCTACGCGACGCCGAGGCCGCCGCCCAGCCCGCCCTCGCCGCCGCCGCCGCCCTGCCCGCCGCCGCCCCATCCGCGTCGCCCGCCTCGTCCCGAGACTCCGCCGTCGCCGATCACGCCCGAGCCGCCCGAGGCGCCGCCGCCGTCGCCGCCGCCGCCGCCCTTGGGCCCGTGCGTCAGCGTCGGCAACGCCTGCGGGTCGGACATTGCCGCGGGCTCCTCGGACGCGGGGCTGAGCTGCTGCATCGGCACCTCGTGCATCAACGAGGACTGCGCCGGCAATGCCGCGTGCTCCTACCGCTGCCACGCCTACCCGCCGCCGTCGCCGCCGCCCAGCCCGCCGCCGCCCTCGCCGCCGCCGCTGCCCAAGCCGCCGCCGCACGCGCCGCTGCCCAGGCCGCCGCCCGCCGCGCCGCCGCCCGCCGCGCCGCCGCTCCAGCCGTGCCAGTGGGACTGCGAGACGTTCACGGCCAGCACGGCCGAAGCGGCGCGCAAGCTGGCCAACGACTGGTGTCGCGAAGAATTATGGTGGCGCAACGGCGACCACTCGCTCGAGCTGCCGCCGCACTACGAAACCTGCACCGTCAGCGACACGCAGGCGCAAGCGCAAGCGCAGGCGTGCGTCTGCCGCCAGCACGCGCCGCCGTTTCCGCCGCCGCCGCCGCCGCCGCCGCCGCCCACGCCGCCGCCAAGCCCGCCGCCGCACCCGCCGCCCTCGCCGCCGCCGCCGCCGCCCGTGCCGCCGCCCAGCCCGCCGCCCGTGCCGCCGGAGTCGCGCTGGTGCCTCGACCACTGCAGCGTGCGCACGTGGCTGCCGAGCAGCGGCGTCGGGCTGATGGACTACGCCGACGACGGCCACTGCGACGACGGCGGCGAGGGCTCGGACTACGCCGCGTGCCCGCTGGGCACCGACTGCGCCGACTGCGGCGCGCGCGGGATCACCGCGTTCACCTACGTGTGCAGCGGCTCGACGACGAGCACCGCCGAGGCGGCGGCGCAGATCTGCAACGCCCACGAGGCCGACGCGTTTGTCGGGCAGTGCTACCTGTCGCAGTGGGACATCAGCCACCGCGTTCCGAGCACCGCCGACGCGTCCGCTAACTCTGAGCGCGGCTGGGCGTGCTGGCAAAAGCTGCCCGACATTTCTCCGCCGCCGCCGCCGAGGCCGCCGCCCTCGCCGCCCTTGCCACCGCCGCCCTCGCCGAGCCCGCCGCCGGCGCCGCCGCCGCAGCCGCCGCCCTCGCCGCCGCCGCCGTCGCCGTCGCCGCCGCCGCCCAGCCCGCCGCCGCCGATGGCGCCCTTGAGCCCCGAGTGCGCGTCGGCCTACGGCGGAAGCCAAGCGTGTTGGCAGGCCTTCCCGCACACGCCTGGAGGCGACTTCCAAGCCACTGTGGACCTTTGCAACGCGTGCCCAGCGTGCAGCCACGAATCGCTCAGCTTGATCCACGGCGGGTTTGCCAACATTCCAACCAATGACGCGGGCATGTTTTGCGACCGAGGAACGTGCTTTGATCTGTCCGACAATCTCTGCTGGAACCGACAGCTCTCGCCCAACCCGCCGCCGTCGCCCACGCCGCCGCCGCCTTCGCCGCCGTCGCCGCTGCCCGCGCCGCCGTACATCAGCCCGGAGTGCCAATTGGTCGTCGATGGGACGCACGCCTGTTGGCAAGCCTTTGTGCACGCTCCCGGAGTGGACGACTGGCAGGCGCATCAGGACGACTGCGACGCGTGCCCGCTGTGCAGCCATCTGACGCTGAGCCTCATTCACGGAGGGCTTGAAAACGTTCCGACCACAAACGGCATGTTCTGCGACCGCGGAACCTGCTTCGACACCTCGGACAACCTCTGCTGGGACATTCACCTGTCGCCCAGTCCGCCGCCGCCGCCGTCGCCCTTGCCGCCCAGTCTGCCCTCGCCCCCATCCCCGCCGCCGACGCCCCCGAGGATTGCGCTGGGAGCGTCCGCGCTGGACACCACCCAAGAGAACCTCGACGCGGCCACCTCGATCTACCACGTGGGACAGGACAGCGGCTCGCCCGCCGCCTTCTGGGGCGGTTCGCAGCACCCAAACGACTACGTCGACATTGACGCGGGTACCAAGATCGTCTTCTACTTCAACCAGAACAACAACATCGCGCTGTTTTACAACGGCGACGTTACCGTCGCCGAGAATTCGTGGGCGAGCTGCGCGCTGTGGAACGGCAACTACGACACCCTCGTGGGCTTTGGCACGAACGGCGGCATCGTGCTCAATCCGATGCTGTCGGACTGCTCCACGGTTTGCTGCGGCATCCCGCAAGGCTCTGCGTGCTGCGGCAGCTACTGCGCGCGCAAGTACGAGGTGGTGGTGCCCGGGCCCGGCTACCTGTTGTTCTTCTCGAGCTCAAACTGCGGGTCGGGCACGAAGATTCGGTTTCGCGTGTCGTAGTGTGTCGTTGGATATCCTTCCGTGCCGAGCGCCATAGCTGTAGCTGTGCAGCAATGTCCGCGCTCCCCAACCTGAGCGCGCTGCGCCTCGGGCAAGGGCCGGAGCTGGACACGGGCGGAAGGTTTACAACGTACCACGGAAGGCGGCTCGGCGTGCGACGGACCGTCGGAAGGTTTAAAACCAAAACCGCCTCCGGGGACGAACGGTGCGCCATCAGCCTTGAGGACTTCAAACCGGGCGATCCCATCTGGGCCGGCGAGAATGGGCAATACTACTACCCGTGGGAGTATTACCGCGCCGCCAGGAGCAACAGGTGGCGCGATCCCATGTGTGGCAGTACGTTGCCAGTCACGCCAAAGGACCAGAAGCGGCTCGCATACCTCCTGAGGAAGGTCATTCCCAAGCGGTGGCCGCAGTATGCAGACGAGGCGTTGCAGGTGCTCGACGACTCCCTCTACGCTGCGCCCGCCGCTCAGCCCGCGTTCGGTGAGGACGATGTCATCGCCTACGAAGAATACGTCGAGGACGTCAGCATTGTGCCCGGCAACGGCCGCGCTGGGTCGCATTGGAATCGCGACAACTACACTTGGGGAGACTTTTACGAGCGCTTCTACGAAGATCCCGACGACATGTCGGACCCGTCGAACCCTTGGACACCCGTCCTCCATGCCCGCCTGCTCGCGCAGAGGAGCAACGCACCGGAGTTCATGTGGAGCAACCCCTTTGCCAACAACGGCAGGCTCAGCATCCAGTGGTTCGCAACGGAACACAGCAGCAGGGTAGCGACTCAGTTCACTTCCAAGGAGGGCATGTTCCTCCTGGCAATGCCCCTCGTGCACGGCCGACAGCTCACCCGGCTGATCCTCGGCATCGGAGATCCCCAGTGGTCGTTGCACAGGATGTCCAACCACGACGAACTGGCCGACACAGTGACGCCGGGATCGCCGCAGCATCTGAGGCGCACGGTGCTGAAGGCGCTGCTGCTCGGGAATCGAATGGCTGGTGTGCCAGGCTCGACGGCGCACAGACCCTACCATCGCTTCCTCAATAATTTGGAAGGCAACCTCCGCGACAGTGACTTTCACGTGGAGCTCAGCGACGGGTGGCAATACATCGAGTTCAACGTCTACGTCAGCGTGGGGTTTATGCACGCGCTGCTGCACAACTGGGATGTCATCTACCATACAGGGAATTCCCAACGTCGTGACGTGCCGAGGCTTCCGTTTCCTCCGCGGAACGCCGATTGGGGCAACTTCAGCGACCCTGCCAGGAGCTGCGTTCCGCCTGGTTGGTGGCTGGAGGAAGGCACCTTCATGTGGGCGACCACTGCCCTCAATAATTGGCAAGCCGCCCGCGTTCGGCTGGTGCAGACCGTGAACAACCTGACCATGCTGGCACTCGGGTTCCCGGCGGACCCGGGGCTCACAAACTACCGCATGGCCTCCGAACGGCCATTGGCAGATCCCAACCCGGAGGAGATCGTCCTGAATTCGGCCATCACAACGCACCTTCTTCCGGAACGGCGGACGATTCGCGCCGCATTCGCGGACATCAACGAGGCGGAGTTCAAGTGCTCCGTGCCGTTTTGGTACGGCGTCAACGGCGATCTGTTCGACGACGACG
>PAIY01000117.1 GCA_002704825.1 Phycisphaeraceae bacterium | reverse complement strand
TTTGCAATTTTCGACTGCATGCCACTGGATTCCCGCCTGCGCGGGAATGACGAAAAATACGAAGGCATGGAGTTTAATGATTTGAACTGCTCTAACACCCGGTGCTCAATGTTTCAATGTCTCAATGTCGGCGTCGAGTCAATCCGATCCTGAAAACATCATCCATGTCAAGTCATACAAACAAGTGTGACTTGACGCGACATCTGGATGGGGGTGCGCAAAAAAACAAGCGTCCGCCAGGTATATCTGACGGACGCTTGGGGTGTGTTTATTCAGTTGTCATGTTCCGACGTTGCGGTCGGCCTTGGAAGGGCTGGCTTACTGAGCCTGACCTTCTTCGGTGGTTGCTTCCTGAGCCTGGGCGACTTCCGTCTGGATCGCTTCGAGAAGCTGATTGACGGTGAGGTTGCCGGGCGTGATGTTGGAGAGCAGGTTTTCAAGTGCGATCTTCAATTCACGCGGGGTCAGCCCCAGAACCATGATTTCGTCGACGAGGTTGTCGAGTTGATCCATGATGCTGGCTGCTTCGTCGCCGTAGGCATCGATCATGCTGCGGATGTCAGCCGAGCTTGAGCCGGGGGTGACATTCTGGGTTGCCGCTGCAAGCACCTCACGGATGTGATCGGTTTGATCAACACGTGTGGGCATGCCGGTTTCCGGATCGATATCGCCTTCGACGTAGAACAGACTGCCGTGAGCCTTAAGGACACTGCTGGCCTGCTCAAGCGGCAGACGACCGGCATTGACCGAGACGTCGGACGCGTCGAGCGTCGAGGGCATGTCGTTGAACCACGCATGATCGCCGGCGATACCGCGGAGTTCTTCGTCGGTCGGCATGTTGACGCCAATACCCAGAGCATTTTCCAGCTCGTTGGCTTGGGCCGGGCTGACCAACGGGAAGTTGTCGACAGCTTCGAAGAGGTCTTCGTGCGGACGACGGAAGCGGATATCGTCATTCAGATCATAAGGCAAGGTCAGTGCCGGTTCGGCAACGGTGACACCCTGTGCACTCAGGTCAAGGACGTGGTAATCCAGCGGGCTGGACGCACTGTCGATGCCCGGAGCGTAGACCGGGTTATCAAAGCCATCGACCAGGAAGCGGACGATGTAGCCGAAGTCGGAGTGAATCAACGTGGTGAAGTATTCGCCGGTGGGCAGTGCGAACTGCGGGTCGACGTTACCGTTGCCGGTGATTTCTGCCGGGGTGATGCCTTGGGTGCGACGCCAGTCGATTGAACCGTTGACGACGATGTCCAGGCCTTGGTCGAAGGTCCAGTCCAGTTCGTCATAGGTACCGCTGCTGGTGTTGTCGCGGCTGTTGAGCATGTTTTCAGGCACGCGGGCAGCCAGGTCAACGAAGCGGACTTCAGACCACTGGGTATTCGACAGGTAGTCACCGTTGAAGTCACCCTGGATGAGGAAGTCACCGTCAATGGTCAGGTCGGAAAGCACGATCTGACCACCGTTGAGGTTGAAGGTCAGGCCGCTGTCGCCAAGGGCATCGTTGACCGTCGGACGACCGATGTCGGTCGATGTGGCGGAAGTGATGGACTTGTCGAAGCTGCTGACCGAGCCAAGCACGGTGAACTTCTCACGGGCACCCATGTTGAACTCAGCGGTGCTGGTCAACGGATCTGCGTCGGTGTCTTCACGTCCCACGAGGTTGATGTTCAGGACACCATCCTTGGTGGAGATGATCGAAGCCATACCCGGCATGGTGCGACCATTGACCGAGTCCGGACGGGTGGTCACGGTGTTGAGATTAATCTGGCCCGCCAGACCGATGTTGGCATCCGTGACAGATGTATCCTGTGGTGTCACCTGTGCCGTCGGAGCATTACCACCGTTGGCAGACAGATCACCATTGATGATCAGCAGGCCGGACGGCAGAGCGTAGAACTGGCTACCGGAGGAGTCTTCCTCTTCCAGACCAGCCGAAGCCTGTAAGGTGATCGTACCACCGTCGCCACCGGTGGAATCCGGTGTGGTGCTTGCCACCAGGTCACCGCCACCGTTGACAGTGATGGTCGAACCGATGAGCACGTCGGCATTGTCGTAATCAGCCAGGACGTCGGTGCCGTTGAAGTCAGCATCGGACTGGATGAAGACGGTGCCACCGTTACCGCCGGTACCGGTTGAACCGGAGTTCACATTGCCACCGTTACCGGTGATTTCACTGCCGGTACCGATTTGGATGTGAGCCAGGTCACCGTCGGAGGTGATGGTCAGGCTGCCGGCGTCACCACCGTCGTTACCTTGGCCACCATTGAAGGTGATGTCTGAGTCAACCGTGTCACCGATGAGGATGAAGCTGCTGTTGCCATCGGTATCGACATTGATCGTACCACCTGCACCGCCGGTGCTGTCAGCACTGGTGCCGCCGTTGGCAGTGGATGTTCCGTCGATTGTGATCTGAGATTCGATGCCATCGGTGGTCACATCAATTGTGCCCGCCGCACCACCATTGCCCGAGAGCGTTGAGTTACCGCCGTTGGCCTGGAGGTTGGCATCGATGTCGATGGTTGCAGCGACACTGCCAAGGGTATCAATTTCGATGGTGTTACCATCACCGCCGACACCTGTCACCGCGGTACCACCGGTTGCGAAGATCGCACCGTTGATATCAATGGTTGCCAAGTCACCGTCAGTGCTGATGTCAATCGTTCCAGCTTGACCACCATCGCCCGTTGCGGTGTTGTTACCACCGTTGGAGGTGATGGTGCCGTTGGTGGTGATGGTTGAGCTGGTGCCATCGGTATCGATGAGAATCGCTTGACCCTGACCTGCCGCGGTTGAACCGTTGCCACCGATTGTGCTGATATTGGTATCGGTGTTGGACAGGAGGATGTCACTTTCACCGCCTTCGGTGCTGATGGTGACAAAACCGCCCGAAGCACCGTTGCCCGTTGTGGCATCACCGCCGCGGGCATAGACCCAACCGGCCAGGGTGATATCGGAACCGGCTGGATTTGCCGTTGAGGTCGTCTGGATGTCAACCAGTCCAGCAATGCCACCGTTGCCTGTTTGGGCATCACCACCGTCGGTGATGATGTTCAGGCCGCTGAGGGTGAAGGTGATATCACTTGCCCCCCCCGCGGTGCGGATGCCAACTGAATTACCAATTGCACCGTTGCCGGTATCGGTTGAACTGCCGCCGATAGCGGAGATCGTGCCGTCGATTTCGATATTGGCATTGGCTGCCGCGTCATCTTCGTTGGTGTAAACACGGACACTGCCAGCCTGGCCACCGTTGCCGATGACCGCATCGCCACCGTCGGTGATGATGTTGTTGCCGGTGGAGTCGAGGTTGATGTCACTTCCACCACCATAGGTATCGATTTCGACGGTGTTACCGGTACCACCATCGCCATCAACTGTGGAAGCACCGCCTTGAGCAGACAGGGTACCGGACACAGTGATATCGGAATTGGCTGCGGTGATATTTTCATTGGTATACAAGCCAATGAGTCCAGCGTTACCACCATCACCGGTTTGGGTGCTGCCACCGTCGGTGGTGATGTTGGTGGTGATGATTTCACTATTACCGCCATTGGTTTCGAGGGACACGGTGTTACCGTTGCCGCCGGTTCCCGTGCCGGTGACACTACCGCCTTGAGCGGAGATATCGCCGGTGGTGACATCTGAGTCAGCCAAACCGTCGGTGGAGTTGGTCACGATGTTGACCGTGCCAGCCTGACCACCGTCGTCGACACTGTTATCACCAGCGGTCACATCGCCACCGTCGGTGGTGATGGTTGATGTGGTGATGCCAGAGGTCGTGCCATCGGTTTGGATGTCGACGTTGCCACCAAAGCCGCCATCAGAGCTGGTGGTCTGACCGCCAACTGTTGAGACGGCACCGTTGATGGTGACCGAAGCACCTGAAGCACCGTTGGTGTCGATGTCGACGCCGCCACCGAATCCGCCATCACCGTTGGTCGCAGAGCCACCGTCAGTGGTGATGGTATTAAGGGTGATGGTTGAATCCACACCGTCGGTGGTGACTCGAGCCTGACCACCGTCGCCACCATCACCGTTGGCAGCAGAGTTGCCACCTGAGGTTGTCAGAGCACCGGTGACCGTGACGGTCGCGGTGGTTTCATTGGTGTCAATGTCGATGGTACCACCGCCGCCACCGTTGCCAGAGGTTGCATTGCCGCCGGAGGTGATGACGTTGACGAGGTTGATATCGGAGAGGCCGCCATCGGTTCGGATTTGAACAAGGCTACCACCGCCACCGTTACCGGAGACGTTGGAGTCTCCACCCTGAACCGAGATTGTCCCAGTGTAGGTGATATCGGAGTTCGCACCAGCGTCAGTGCTGTTGGTATCGAGGATCACGCCGCTGGCATTACCGCCAGCACCTGTATCGGTATCACCACCGTCGGTTGTGATATTGGTACCTGAAATTGAACTATTCGTGCCCGACGTGTTGATGCTTACGCCAGCACCTGAACCACCGGTACCGGTGTTGGTAACCGAACCACCTTCAGTCGAGATGTCGCCGTGTGAAATGGCACTGGAATCGCCTATGGTTGTCAAAGCGACAGAACCGCCGTCACCGCCATCATCTGCCGCTGCATCGCCGTTGGTCACATCGCCACCGTCAGTTGTGATGGTGGAAATGGTGATACCGCTGGTTGTGCCATTGGTGTTGATTTCGACATCACCGCCTGTACCACCGTCAGAGTTGTCGGATTGACCGCCGACCGTGGTGACTGCACCGTTGATGGTGACCGAAGCACCTGATGCACCGTTGGTGTCGATGTCGACCTGACCACCGTTGCCGCCATCACCGGTTGTTGCCAGGCAACCGTTGGTGGTAATGGTTGCCAAGGTGATGGTTGCGTCGGTGCCGTCGGTTGTGACATCAACTTCACCGCCGTCACCGCCGAGGGTTGTACCTGCACCACCGACCGTGTTGAGGTCGCCGGTTGCGGTCACCGTGGAGGTTGTGCCATTGGTGTCGATGTCGATCAGGGCACCGTTGCCACCTTCGCCAGCGGTTGCAGCACCGCCTGCGGCCGTTGCCGAGACGATGGTGATGTTGGCTGTTGTGCCGGTGGTTTCGATGGTGATCACATCTGCGTTACCACCGTTACCTGAGCCGATTGCCGCACCACCGGAGTTGGTGATGGTGCTGGTGGAGATGATGTCACTTGAGTCACCTGCGGTGAAGATGGTGACATTACCTGCGGCACTTGCAACCACACCGGCGTCGCCGGCGTTGCCTGAGCCAACTGAGTCGCCGCCCGAAGCGTTGACTGCAGCATTGAGGGTGATGTCCGAATCGGTGTCCGCACCGTTTGAATCTTCGGTCGTGATGGCAATCGTACCACCCTGGCCACCGACGCCAGCACCTGCTGCACTGGTGGCGTCACCACCCTGAGCATTGAGGCTGCCGGTGGATGCCAGCGTGATACCTGCTGAAGAACCATCGGTGGAGATGGACACTGTGCCACCGGTTCCTGCTGTACCCGCTGCACCGGTGATGTTGCCACCGTTGGCAGCCAGATCGGAGTTGAGTGTCACGGAGTTGCCATCTTCATCACCCGAACCGTCGAGGTCGGAGTTGATGGTGATGTTGCCAGCGTTACCGCCTGCCGTGGCACCGGCGCCACCGGAGGTGGTGACGTCAGCAGCTTCGAGCAGGGTGATGGTTGAGTTCGCTTCATCGGTGGTGATGGTCACGGCACCGCCGTTGCCGCCGGTTCCGTTGGTGCCGTCACCGCCGGTGGTATCGAGCGTGGTTTCGACTTCGATGGTTGCCGAGATGCCATCGGTGTTGATATCGATGGTGCCACCGATGCCACCGTTGTTAAGGCCGTCACCACCGCCGACGTTCACTGAGCCGGTGCCCAGGTCGATGCTCGAGGCATCGCCATCGGTGGAAGCCGTAAAGCTTGCACCGTTGCCACCGATGCCCAGTCCGGTTGCTGCACCGCCGACGGCGTCGACATCCAGGTCATCGCCGGTGGTGATGCTTGCAGCATCCCCATCGGTATCCACAAGGATTGCACCGCCGTTGCCACCCGTGCCGGTGACGGTTTGGCCGCCGTTGGCTGTGATGGTGTTGGTGGCTCCGAGCGTGATGCCCGACACCGCTCCATCAGTGGAGATGGTCACATCGCCTGCATCACCGCCTGTACCCGTGTTGGCCGCACCACCGGTGGTGATGACGTCCAGGTTGGTACCGGTGAGAATCGAAGCGATGTTGCCGCCGGTGGTGACATTGACTGCACCGCCTGCACCACCTGCTGTACCGGTATCGGTTGCACCGCCGATGGCAGTGATGGTGTTATCCGCACCGAGTGTGATGCCAGCATTGGCACCGTCGGTGGAGTAGGTCACGCTGCCAGCCGCACCACCGTTCTGGTCGGTTGCTGCCGCACCACCGCTGGTGGTGATATCGACATTGGCTGCCGTGGTGATGGTTGCATTATTAAGGTCGGTATCGATGAGCACAGTACCACCCGCACCGCCCAGGCCGTCCGCCGAAGCACCACCGATTGCGTTGATGGTGTTGTTCTGGCCGAGGCTGATGGTGGAGGTCACTCCGTCTGTGGAGATGGTCACTGTACCGGCATCACCTGCGTCGTTGTCGGTTCCGTTGCCGGCGCCGCCTGAGGTGGTGATGGTCAGCGAGGTTGCTGTGACGATATCGGATGTGGCGCCCAGCGTGGTCACCAGGACGTTGCCACCGTCGCCACCCTGTCCGTCGGTGCCTGTGCCACCGGTGGTGGTCAGGTTCACGAAGTCGCCGATGTTGATGTCGGCATCCCCACCGTTGGTGGTGAGGGTGATGGCGTTACCTGCACCGTTGGCATCATTGCCTGCATTACCGGTACCGGTCGCGTTGCCGGAGCTGGTGATCAGGGTGACATTGTCATCAAGGGTGATCACACCGCCGGTGTTGCCGACTGAAATGATACCCGAGTCGGTGTTGATGGTGATCTGGCCGCCGGTACCACCGTTGGAGGTACCCGCACCCACGCCGCCGACTGCCGAGATGGCCTGGTCAGCGGTGATGTTGATATCAGAGCTGCCCGTGTCGGTTTGGATGGTGATCTCAGCACCGGCACCGGCTGTGCCACCGGTGGTCGAGTTACCGCCGTTGCCATGGATATTGGCATCGTTCTGAATCTCGATGTTGGAGGTACTGCCTGTGGTGGAGAGGGTGATGAACCCGCCTGCACCGCCGTCACCGTTGGCTGCTGCACCGCCGTCAGTTTCCAGCTCACCATCGACGGTGATTGTGGCACTGTTGCCGGCCGTGGTGATGAGGATGGAGTTGCCACCGCTGCCGCCGTTGATCGCACCATCGCCACCCTGTGTGGAGACGTAGCTGTCAGCTTCGAGAGTGATGGTTGAATTGTCCAAATCGGTGGTCATTTCGACATGGCCACCGTTTCCGCCTGAGCCGTTGGCCGATTCGCCGCCCCAGGCGGTGACTTCAGCGGTGTCGACCAGAAGGATATCAGCATTGAGGCCGGTTGTGGTCAGGTAGACTTCGCCACCTGCACCGCCGGTGCCCGTGGTACCGTTTGAATCACCGCCGTCGGCATAGATATTGCCTTCAATGGTGATGTTGCCATCATGACCAAAGGTGTTGAGATTGATCACACCACCCACGCCACCGTCACCGGCTGTGGAAGCTGCATCCGTGTCACCACCGACCGCAGCGATGGTCACGCCGTCAGCAAGATAGATGCTGGCATTGACGTTCCCGGACGCAATACCGGATGTGGAGATGGTGATGTCACCAGCGTTACCGGCGTTGGAGCTTGATGCACCCGTGGTGAAACCACCATCGGCATGCACATCGTCATAGAAGTCGATGTAAGCAGCGTCACCCAGTGTCGTGATGGTGATGGCGTCACCGGCCTGGAATGCACTGCCGGCCAAGCCAAGGAAGCTGTTGCCACCGTCAGCGGAAATTTCGCCGTTGATTTCGATGAAGGCATCAAGGCCTTCGGTGGTCATTGTGACCTGGGCACCCGTGCCGCCGTCGCCCGCGGTGGAGGTGCCGGAGGTCGAACCACCGTCACCGTAGAAGTCACCGGAACTGGCGATGTAAGCAGAGTCGCCGGTCGTGCCGATCGTGATGCCACCGGCGTTACCTGCATTGGAAGCTGAAGCACCGGTTGTGTCACCACCTTCGGTGTACAGATCGTTGTAGATGTCGACGCTGGCGTCTTCACCCTGGGTGGAGATATTGATGGCATCGGCGTTGGCGCTGCCGCCGGCACCGGTGACACTGTCGCCACCGACTGCCGCCAGGTCACCGTCGATCACAATGTAGGAGTTGGTAGCACCTGCACCCGTGGAGATGATGATCTGACCACCTGCACCACCCGTACCGTCCGTGGCGTTACCGCCGCTGGCGTTACCGCCGCTGGCGTCGAAGTAGTCATAGTTTTCGATTTCACTGTTGGTACCCGTCGTGGAAACCGTCACGGTACCACCTGCACCGGCGTTACCGGTTGATGCGTTCACCGCACCGCCTGTGGCCTGGATGGTGCCTTCAAGGATGATTTCCGAGCTATCTGCACCACCAGTTGAAACGGTCACGCTGCCACCGTCACCGGCTGTGCCTGTGCCATCGGTGATCGCGCCACCGCTTGCAGAGAGGTCACCGTTGGCTGTCGTAGCGATCGGCGAAGTGGTGCCTGTAGTTGCGATGGTCAGGTCACCGGCTGCACCGGCATTACCAGTTGAACCGGCACCGGTCACATCGCCGCCATCGGCATGCACCGCCGCATCAATCGTGATCGAAGCCGAGGTGTTGGCCGTGGTGATGGAGACAAGGTTACCTGCACCAGCGGTGCCAGTACCGGTATTGTCGCCACCGTCAGCAGAGACTGCACCGTTGACCGCAATGGTTGAGCTGGTGCCTGCTGTGGAGATGGCCACTGTTCCAGCCAGACCACCGGTTGTGCCAGCCGTATCGCCACCGTCGGTGGTGATCGCACCGCCGAGGGTGATCAAGGCCGTGTTGTCATTGGTTGTCAGGGTCACTGCACCGCCTGCACCGCCTGCTGCGTCAACCGAGCTGCCACCGGTTGTGGTGATGCTGCCGGTCGAAGCCATGAGGATGTCGGAGGTATCACCGTTGGTGATGATGGTCACGGTGTTACCCGCACCGCCGTTGCCAGTTGCCGTGGCATTGCCACCGCTGGCGGAGACCGCACCGTTGATGACGACGTCGGCGTTGGTGCCACCGGCATTGTCAGTGGAGTTGGAGTTGATGGTAATGGTGCCTGCATCGCCACCGGCTGCGACGGTCGAAGCTCCACCATCAGCAGTGATGGTGTTGACGACGATGTCGTTGTAGGTGGAGGCTGCCAGAGCATTGGTGGTGACCAGTGTGACGTTGCCACCTGTGCCACCGGTTGCTGCGGTGCTGTTAGCACCCGAGGTCACGATTGACCCGTTGCCTGCGTTACCAGCGGTACCGATGTTGATGCCTTGGTTGGTGGAGGCCAGAGCGACCGTACCGCCGTTGGCTGCATCGGCCACACCGTCAGCGGTTACGCCGCCGGTGAGGATGTTGGTCACTTGGATCTGACCATCAGCGAGGATGCTCACTGAACCACCGTCGGTTTCTGCGTTGCGGGCGAAGGTGATGATGTCATCAGACAGGTCGTCACCCAGAGCCGTCGAACCGCTGATCACAGTGCTGGTACCGATGAACACGTTGGCTGCTTCGATGTCGCCAAGGCTGGTGACATTGCGGCTGCCATTGATACTCAGTGTTCCGATCGCCGAAACACCTGCTGCACCGGTTGAACCGACTGCACCTTCGAAGGTCACATCACCGTCCGTGTTGCCACCCACACCGTCACCGGAAACGATGGTCAGCGGGTTGAGTCGACGGGTTGTACCATCGACTGTGCTCAGGAAGGTCACGTCGCCGTAGGCCGTGCCGGTGGTATCCAGGCCGGTTGTCAGTTGGACGCCGCTGCCTGCTGTTTCGGTGAGGGTGACCGCGTCGGTAAAGACGATGTCAGCTGTACCGTCGCCGCCGTTTCCGGTGGTGATATCACCGCCGGTTGTCACGGTGCCGCCGCCGTCCTGGAGGAAGTTACCGTCAATGGTGAAGGTCACGCCGTTGGCAATGGTCAGCACGCCGGTGTTACCAATGTGCATACCGCCGTCACCGGTGGTGGTGACATTGGCGATGGGAACCGCACCGTCGGCACCCGGATCGTTGAAGTTGATGGTGGTGCCGTTGATGTCCACACCATTGAGATTACCGGTCAGCAGACCGCCATAGTTGGTCAGCTGGTTGTCGGTGCTGATGGTGTTATTGAAGTTGACAAGTGTCGCGTCCTGGACGAACAGACCCGCCGCAGTGATCGGAGCATTGCTGTTCTGAAGAACCTCTGCCGGACGATCACCGTTATCAGCGGTGTTGATCACCAGGTAGTTGAGTGCGGTTGAACCACCGACATTGTCATCACCCGCGTCGTCACCAAAGGTGATGGTGCCGGTGCCTGAGATCAGCGTCAGATTGTGACGGGTGCCAGCACCTGTTCCGGTTGCATCGGAGTTGATGCTGCCGGTGAAGGTCAGGTCGCCTGCACCACCGATCGCACCGGTACCGGGTTGGGCGGTGGAGATGGTGACATCGTTGCCCAGTTCAATGTTGCCCGTGTAGGTCTGTGTGCCGGAGCTGAAGACCTGATCGGTGTTGATGATGATGGCATTGACGCCGGTGTTGGCACTGTTGGTCACAGTAAGGGTACCGAACTCGCCCAGTGCACCCACACGGTCTGCGGTTGCATCGGCATCACCGTTGCCCAGGGTGCCCGAACCGTCACCACCGAATTGGATGTTGGAAGTACCTTCATCCACTTCGACGACCAGGTTGTTGGCTGCGGCGTCAGAATCGAGGGGGTTGTTGAAGAAGATACCGGTCGTGCCGTTATCTTCAAGGGTCACGGTGTTGGGCGTGCTGTTATCAGCATCGTTATCAGCGATGACCACAGCGTCGTTGTAGATCTGTGTCCCGCCACTGGTAAGTACATCCGCGTGGATGTAGCTGCTGCCGCTGGTCACGTCGTCGTGGCCGTTGGCATTGAGTGCCAAGTTGTCGGTACGCAGGAATTCAAGACCGTCGGTATCCGCACCGGTCTGATTGGAACCGCTGCGGCTACCCACTTGGGCTTCGAAGTAGTTGTCGCCGAGGGTGGTGTTGACCGTCAGGCCCACGTCGTTGGCGGCGCCACCGTTGTCGGCTGCGTCAACCACTTGGTTCAAGCGAATGTCACCATTGGTGGAGGTCAACAGAACATCATCGGTATCCACAAGCAGGACGTTGATGTCGTAGGTCTGATCTTGCGTGGTTGTGAAGGTGGTACCCGTGCCACTGGCAGCAGGACCGACCTGCAATTGGGCGTCAGTTCCACCTGTGACGGTAAGGCTGTTAGCGGTGATATCAGCGTTAACATCAACCACACCGTTGGTACCCGGCGTACCGGCATTACCAACGACCAAAGTCATGTCGCCTTCCACATTGCTTGCACCGTTGAGTGTGATCACACCGTTGTCATCGACATCCAGAAGCACATCGCCACTGGTGGTTGTTGTGAGGGTATCGCCGAAGGTGATGGTGTCAGCACCGTCCTGGCCGTCAACGGTCAGGTTGCCTGCGACGGCCACCGGGGCTGTTGCGTCAAAGGTGTCATCACCTGCACCCATTTCAACTGTCACATCATCCGAAGCAGTGATTTGTTCGAAGTTGATGTCATCGGTTCCGCCGCCAGTGGTGATCTGGGCGGTCGAGTTGAAGGTTGCCAGATCAACAACACTCAAAGCGTTGTCGCCTGCACCCAGATCGATCACGGTTACACCCGCCGTCAATGCGTCACCGAAGTTCACGGTGTCATTGCCTGTGCCGGCGGTAAGATCAAGGTTGCCATCGAAAGTGGCATCGCCGTCGATACCCAGGTCATTGGTGCCTTCACCCAGTGTGATGAGGGTGTTGCCAGTGTTAACGGTGAGGGTGTCGTCAAAGTCAATGCTGTCATCGCCAGCACCTGCGTCGATGGTCAGGTTACCGGTGATGTCTGCAACGCCGGTCACATCGACGGTGTCGTTTTCGGTACCCAGTGTGATGCTGGTGGTACCAGCTGTGAGGGTACTGTCAAAATCGATGTTGTTGATCACGCCGGCTGCACCGGTGATGGTCAAACCGCCGTTGGCCGTTACCGCACCGGCGAAGGCAGCGGTGATGGAGTCGGTTGCATCGATGAGTGTCACTTCCAGTTCGCCAGCACCGAGGTTGACGATCTGGGTTGAGACATCACCGCGTGCCGAGATTTCCAGGTTGTTGCCACCACCGGTCACATCGCCGAGGGTGACGTTACCGCCGTTGTCAGCAGCAGCGCCCGTGGTGTCGATCCAAGTGTTCACCGAGAGGGTCTGGTTATCGCTGCCCGTGGTGTTGGGCATGGTCACCGGACCGTCGACAATCACATTCATCACGGTATCGCCGTTGGCAAGGTTGTCGCCGAAGGTGACCGAGTCGGAGTTATTGACGGTCAGGCTCGACAGAGCATCGATGTTACCGATGTCCTGGCCGAAGTTGACGCTGCCGGCATCGGCCGTGGTGATGGCCAGCGAGTTGGATTCGCCGGATTCACTGTCAATGGTTTCATCAAAGTCGACGTTGCCCGCGTCGCTGGCGATGGTCGTGTCGCTGTTGAGCACGACGTTGTCACCGAAGCTCACGTTACCGGTTGTGGCAATCGAACCACCATCGATCACGGTGTCACCCGCCAGATCGGTGGTCAGTGAACTAAGTGCATCGTTGCCGCCCACCGCACCGAGGAAGGTGGTGGTGCCAGCTGCATTGACGATCAAGGCGTTGTTTTCGGGATTCGCCGAATCCACGGTGTCATCGAAGGTGACATCATCGCCAGCCGTCATGGTGACGTCTTCTTCCAGGATTACGACACTGTTGTAATCCTGGCTGGCGGTCGTACGGATGTTGCCAGCATAGATGTTGATCTGGGTTCCAGCCGTCACGTCGAGGTTGCCCAGTTGGCTGACTGCGGTACCGATCTGGTCATCGGATGCATCACCGAGGTTGACCTCTTCACCAGCGTCAAGTGTCAGGTTACCCGTGCCGCCGCCAAGGACATCTTCGTTGATGTTGATGTCACCGCCAGTTGCAGTGAGGGTGGTGTTCCCCGTGACAGTGAGGTCACCGCCAAAGGTTTGATCACCGGTCCCTGCACCTGCGTTGGTGGTGGTGATATCGGCATTGTTGTTGATCGTCGTCGTGCCACTGATCGACAAGGCTTCCAGTGGCGTGGTGCCACCGACGTTGTCATTGAAGACCGCGTTGCCGGTGATCACCAATGCATCATCGCTACCGCCGTCAGAGTTGAGGATGTCCTCGAAGGTCACCGTGGTACCGGTGAGTGTGACATCCGTGCTCAGCAGCACCTGGTTGTTGTAAAGCTGCGTGGCATTGGCGGTGTTGATGTCACCACTGATGGTGGTCACGCCGGTGTTCTGGCTGCCGACGGTCAGGCTGGTAATGCCTGCGATGGTCTGGCCATTGAGCGCGATGTTGCCACTGTTGATCGTCTGTACGGTCACGCTGTCGTCACCGTCACCAATGTCGTTAAGGGCATCGGCCACGACGGTGACATCTGCACTGTCAACGGTGGCGATCAGGTCGCCGTCTTCCACGTCAACGTTGGTGATCGTGGTGTTGCTCACGGAGTAGAGTTCAACGTTACCCGTGCCGTCGGAATCGACGTCGGTGAAGTTGATGGCTGCCGTGCCGACACTGTTAAGGAAGATACCGCCAGCGGTGGTGTTGTTGGCCACCGTCAGGGTCGGGGTGTCGATTTCCAGTGCGGCTGCCTGACCGGTTGCACCGATGCCGTTGACCGCATTGAGGCTGATCGACGTAACACCGATGACATCGCCGTCACCGTCTGCATCGCCGTCAAGAATCTGATCGCTGGCAGAGATCGAGACGTTGTCACCACTGATCAGGCCAACGGTCACATCGCCGCCTTCTGCAGTGACGGTCACGTCAGCAGGACCGGTTGAGATCACATCACCCTGAACATTGATGCCACCGCCTGTGGAAGTCAGTGAAATCGTGCCAGATGCTGTGATGTTATTGGAGACCGAGATGCTGCCTGTATCAATGAGCGTGACCGTACCCGATGAAAGGTCGGACACATCCATGCCACCGGCATTTTCAATGAAGATGCTCGTCAGAGCGATGGGTTCGCCACCGGAGAGGTTATCGATATCCGTTTCAATCGGAACCGCACCGCCGAAGGTACCACCCTGAACATCAAGGTAGGTAGCTGTGATATCCGGTGTATCGATTTCATCGCCAGCAACCGTATTGACATCGGCAGCTGAGGAAACGGTGGAAGCTGCATCGATCGTCAACAGACTCGTGCCGCCGTTAGCAGCAACGGATTCATCGTTGAGCGTGATGTTTTCACCGCGAAGCGTCACGTTGCCAGTGCTGGTAATCACTTCTGCACCATCTGCACCCACAGCGTTGAAGGAAATGTCACCTGTATCGTCATTGGCGCCAGCCACCGTTTCGGCGTCGGCGTTGATCACGACATTACCCGCACCGGCGGAAATCACCGTCGTCGGGTTCGGGGCCACATCCATGGCATTGAAGTTGATGTTGTTGCCAGCGAGCACCTGAACGGCACCACCGCTGGAACTGACCGTACCGTTGGTGAAGGTGTTGTCATCAAAGGTGATGTCGTTTTCAGCTTCGATGAGGATGTCACCGCCACCGGAGACAACGGGCATGAGCACGTTGATGTTGTACGGCGGGTCAATGGTGATGCTACCGCCGTTGGAATTGACCGAGGTGGCAGTATTGTTGCCCGTGTGCGTGTTTTCGTCACCCAGCGTCAGGTCGTTGCCGTCCTGAGCGTAGAAGATGTTGTTGGTCGCAGCAGCAACGCCGATGGTCAGGAATTCAATGGTTGCATTGGAACGCGGGGTGTTGGACAGATGGATCTGACCGGCACCGGTGAGTGTGCCCTGAATGACAAGCGCATCCAAAGACAGCGGAACCGCCGGGACGTCCGGGTCTGCCGAGTCATGACCGATACCGTTAAGAGCGGTCAGAGCCAGCAGGTTGGTGTTTTCGATCAAGCCGTTGCCGTTGTCATTGGTGATATCACCAAGGGTGGCTTCCATGATCACGTTGCCACTACCTGCGTTGATCGTACCATTGAGGTAGATGTTGCCTTCGACAGCATCGCCAGCCGCATCACCATTACGCAGTGACTGAGTGGTGCCACCAGAACCGGTGGTGTTGGTGCCGATGTCAGCACCGCTGGTGCGGACGAACAGGCCGGTATCAAAGACACCTGCACCGTTGCCGTTGCGGTCGATCTGGACATTGGTCAGACGAATGTCGCCTTCCACCGCCGCTGCGCCAGGCAGCGGAGCGTTGGCGGTCAGACCGTCGACATTACCAATCTGCATCGAACCATCGACGATGATAAAGGAGTTATCTTCCTGCCAGACGTTGGTAGCATCAACGATGTTGAGGTTACCGGGACGATTGGCTGCATCCAGCGGATCTTCGTTGACTTCCACGATCGCGCCGGACTGGATGATGACATTAAAGCCAGCGTTGGGGTTACCTGCCGGATTGTTACCCGGGGCCAGGGTCAGAACACCTGAACCGGTTGTACCGCCGGGGCCGATGACGATATCAGCTGCACCGCCTTCAAAGACCATCGTGCGGCCGGAGTCGGACTTGACCGAACCGGTTGAGTTGAAGTCACCCTTGATGGTGATGTCACCGGTCTCCGTGTTGGGAGCACCGCTGAGCTGGGCTTCGATTTCCGCGTCAATGCTGATGTAGTTGCCACCGGCATTGGTACCGGCTGCACCCGTGCCATCAGGCGGGGTGGCGGTAAGGTTATTGTCATTGTCAAAGTAGACGTTACCACTACCGGTCGAACCGGCAATGAGGGCCACGTCTGCTGCACCGGCAGAACCGTCACCCACGACAATCTGGCGTTCGGTCGCACCAGCAAAGACGGTGTCCGAATCGGTGACACGAACCAGCAGGTCACCGCTGCGTGCATCGATGTCCACTGCGTTACCAGCACCGACAGCCGTCACTTCACCGGTGGCATCCACGGTTGCCGAGGTGGCACCGAAGAGGATGTTGCCGTCAGCCACGTCGATCTGAATTGCCGTGGTACCGTTGGTACCGAAGATATCCAAACCGCCGTCGGCATCTGCACCGATGCGGAAGATGCCGGCATTGTCAGCCACACCGCCGTCCACGTCCAGGACGTTGATGAGCAGGCCGCCAGCCGGGGTTGCTGCACCATTGATCGAGTTGCCAGCAGTGATGCCGTCACCCGATGTGCTGGTGAAGAAGTAATCCTGAATGTCCGTGTAAGTATCAGCACCGGTGTTGGTGTTGTTGGTACGGACTTCGATGGCATCGGTTGCCGACGCCGAGAGATCCTGGCCAGCACCGTTTTGATCCTGATCACCGTCAAGGTTCAGGAAGATAATGCCGTCGGTTTCATCAACGAGCAGGTCGTTGTTGGCACCGGTGATCTGGAAGTCACCACGAACGGTTGTGGTGTTGAAGCGTTCGGTGTTGTTGGATTTGCCAACCACATTGACGCTGGTGATGGTGATGGGTTGACCCGCACCAATGGATTCATGAATGATGTCGCCAGCAGGTGCTTCGAGCTTGATGGTTGCGCCATCAGCCTGCGTGGTGTCAGCAGTGCTCATCACGATGTTGGTATCCTGAATGGTCAGGTTGCCAGTCGTTGCGATGAAGGCGATACGGTCAGTTGAGTAGGTATCGGTACCTGCAATGATTTCAGATTCCGTGCCGTCGGTGATGTCGGAGACATCCAACGAAGCGGAGTTACGAATCCAGACCGATGCATCGTCACCTGCGACATCAGCCGAACCGGACTGAAGCACGTTGACGGTCAGACCGCCGCCGGTATCAGTGTTGTCGATGCTGATTTCACTGTCGACGGCTTCGGTACGCAGGTTCAGCGTATCCACCGCGGTTTCCAGCGGATCACCGGCATAACCGGTGTCTTCGGGATCAAGGTAAACCTGACCGCCTGAAACACGACCGATGTAAAGGTCGGCACGGGCGTCGAGGGTGCTTGCGGTCACGTTGTTGAACTCAGTCGTATCGTCATTGTTGGCATCAAGAATCGTCTGGTTGGCAGCAGATGCCTGCAGATAAACCGTGCTGTCTGCTTCGACGGTCCCCAGCGCGATGCTGCCGGTGGTGGCGATGAGTTCGACATTCGAGCCACCCACATCGGTGGATCGCACTGCCGCGTCGGTTTCGGCGTCACCATTGAAGGTGATGCTGGTACCGGCCATGTGAATGGTCATATCCGTGTTGTCAGCAAGGGCACTGGTCGAGCGATTGGCGTTGAGGAAGTAGCCGGCGCTGAAGATGTCATCTGCCCCTGCTGCACCCGAGTCGAGTGTGTTGATGCCGGTTGAACCGTCAGTTGTCACCACACCGTTGATGGTGATGGCACCACTGGACTGCACCAGAATGCCGCCGGTCACGGTGACGGTGGCATCATCAGAGAAGGTCACATCACCTGCTCTGAAGCCCTGGTCAGCGATGATCAGGTCATCAAGGTATGAGCCCCCACCGTTGTCGACGGTGCCCATGGTCACGCTGCCGTTGGTTGTGCCAGCAGTGTTGATCAACAGGTCAAACGAACCATCAGCCGAGATCTGGTTGGGGGAAAGGTCGAGGTTACCAGCGACGTCGTCGCCACCGGTTTCAGTGTCCCACAAGGCGTGGTCGGAGAGAACGACTTCCACCGCGTTGGTGAAGTCGATCAGACCACCGCCGGAGATGTCGTCAACGTAGATTTCAGCGACACCGGCATTGACGCCTGCCCTTTGTGCACCACTGTCGTGGATGAACAAGGTACCAGCCGTTGCCGTGCCACGGGTGTCCGCGGTCACGGAGTCGAAGGCCTGGTTCACACCCAGGTCACCGATGTAGATGTGGCCAGCCACATCACTGGTGTTGCCACCGGACGTCGTCAGGGTCAGATCGGTACCGTCGGTTGCACCATCGGTGATGGCGTTACGGATATCGATGGCACCGGAGTTCAGACCCACGGTGCTGCTTGCATTGGTTTCAAGGGTGAGGCTGGTCACGTCGGTTGAACCGCCGTCCAGATCGATGTTGCCGGAGATGAGGATGGTTGCTTCATCCTGGCCACCGGTGTTGGGGCTGCCGGTCACGCCGGTCACATCGCCGTCAACGGACAACGTTGCAGTTGCACGGTTGAAGGTCAGGGTACCGTCAGCATTATTGCCATCCATATCGATGGTCAGTACGTCGAGGTAACCGTTGCCGTTGGCATTGTTCACTGAACCCAGTGAGACGTTACCGCCGTTGGAACCGGCACCGAGGTTTTCGGTGTTGATTTCCAAAGTGTAGTTGGCTGCACTGGGTGAAACGTCAGAGTTGTTCCAGTCCACGCTACCACCGGCGACACCAGCCGTATTGCCTTGTTCGGTATCAATGATGATGGAGTTGGCGATGATGACATCGCCGTTGCCGACGATCGAAAAATCGCCGCTGTCTCCAGCACCGCTGTCGTCGAGGCTGATGTTTCCGTGCAAGGTTGTGTTGCCTGGGGTCGTACCCTGACTCCAGACAGCGAAATCATTGATGTAACCACCACCGGCGTTGTTAAAGACGCCGAGTTGCACGTCGCCACCGGTCAAACCGCCTCTACTGAAGAGGGTCAGATTGGTATTTCCGGCAGCAGTCGCGGAGACACTGCCTGAGGTGACCGCGAGGTTAATGTCGCCGGCGTTGCCATTATCATTATCGTCGGTGTCAAAGGAGTAACTCCCTCCGGCAGTCAAGCGGATATCACCGTCGATGGTGATACCACCGGAACCAGTGCCCGGATCGGTGTAGATATCATTGCTGATTGCCACAATACCGTCGGTACCTGCCGTCGTTCCTGCATCGACGACCAGTTCTTGCAGGAAGTTGTTGCCACCGGCATTGTCATCAACAAGACCGAAGGTCACCGCACCGCCGGTGCTGCCTGCGGCGGCATCGGTGTCGATGGTAAGGGTGAAGCTAGCAGCGTCAGCATAGATATTGCTGGCACCGAAGTTCACTGCACCAGCGTCCTGGCCGACGGTGTCACCGATTTCAGTGTCGATGGTCACGTTATTGCTGACGATCACATCACCGCCACCGGTGAGGGTCATGCTTGATGCTCCCACGCCGTTGTGGTCGAGGCTGATGTTGCCGTTGAGATAGAGGTTGCCGTCTGTCGTGCCGTTGGTATTGATTGCAAGACCGTTGAGGTAGTTACCACCGTCCGCGTCAAAGACACCCAACGCAACGTTGCCACCTGCATCGCCATAACCCTGAGCGTCGATGGTCAAAATGACATTGTTCGCTGAAGCGGAAATGGAACCCGAAGACGAGGTGTTACTGCCATTGGTCCCCAAACGGACATAACCACCAAACTGGTTGTCTCCCTGTTCAGTGTCAATGGTGATGGAAGTCGGAAGAACGATATCGCCTTCAGCAATCACAAAGATGGGATTCACACCCGCACCCCCGCGGTCGACATTGATGTCACCGTTGAGAGTCACGGTGCCATTGGATGTTGCACCGGTTGCAAGAATTTCCACACGTTGGAGGAAGGTGTTGGGCTGTGCCGTATCATCGACTGTGCCGATGGTGACATCACCTGCATTACCATCTGTTGAAGTGGTATTCAGTCTCATTTCAGCGCTTGTGCCAGCGGCGGATGCTGAAATCGTGGTGGTACCACTTTGATAAAGGTTGATATCACCGCTGTCACCGGAATTGTCACCATTGGTGTCAATCTGGAAAGCGTAGCTGTCGTTGGCAATGATGTTATCACCGTTGAAGTTGTAGTCACCTTCCAAAATCGTGGTGACATGATTGGAATCATCACCATTGATGCTGGCTTCAGCATCGGTGAAGTACAGGTCGCCAGCAGCGCCACCACCGTCGGTTGCAGTAATCTGCACATCGCCGACATAGGTGTAAACCGCACCGTCAGCCAATTGGCCAAGGGCACTATCCACATCACCGATATCGCCCTGGTTCACATCACCATCAGCACCAGCACCGCCATCGGTTGTGTTGATGGTCAGGTTCCAGTTGTCTGCGGCATTGGAGGTGATAAACGCATTGCTGCTGTCAAAATCAGCACCGTTGGTGTTGATCGTGGTGTCACTGGTCAAAACAACGATCGAGCCAAAGCTGATCGCGTCGTTACCCACACCAGCGGCATTGTCCACATCGAACTGTGTTGCAGCGGTACCGTCACCCAGGACGATAAAGCCACTGCCGGAGGTCAGGGACAGGATGCCCAGGTCACCGCCGTTACCGATCTGGTTGGGCAGTTGGATATCACCGTCGTTGGCGCCATTTTCAACATCAATGGTCAGGTCGTAACCTGCACCGTTGATCGTGCCGTCGGATGCGAAGATCACGTCACCGTCATCGCCGGTGGCCGCGTTACCTGTGCCCACGCCGTCGACATCGACGCCGCCAGCACCATTGACATCGGTGCCATCCGCTGTGGTGGTGATGCTCACATCTTCACCCATCACAACAGTTGTGGCGTTGGAGAAGTCCACGTGGTTGGCCACGTTGATATCCACCGTGCCACCACCGGAAAGGTCATCAAGGTTCAGAGTCCCGGCAGTACCAGCGCCGGAACTGGTGTTCACGGTCAAGCTCTGGAGCACCTGGTAGGTCACGCCAGCACCGTCGATGTCAATGACATCGCCAATGGTCACGTTGGCAGCGTCACCACCACCGCCGCCTGTGCTGGTGTTGATGGTCAGGTCCACGCCAGCTGCGGTTGCACCGACAATGGCTTGATCCAGATCCACGACACCGGCGTCACGGCCGTCGTCGGTCTGGTTGGTGTCGATGACAAGGTCAAAGCCCAGACCCAGGGTACCGATGAGTTCCACACCGCTGGTTGCGGCATTGGTGCCATCACCGTCGACGAGGATGCTGCCGGCTGCGGCGCCGGAGATGTTGCCGTTGGTGCCCGACTGACCGGTGGTGTCCACAAAGAGACGGCCGAGGTAGTTGCCACCGCTATTGGAGAAGGTACCGAAGGTCACATCGCCACCATCAACATTGCCGTAGCCGCCATCGGTGGAGGTATCGATATTCAGGACCACGTTGGCGTTGGTGGCTGAAAGGTCAGCCGAACCCAGATCCACTGCACCGGGTGCCGTGGTGCCTGTGCCACCGATGGTTGAGAGGGTCACGGTCGAGCTGCCAGCGACGCCGAGGATGATTTCATCACCGTCGAAGCTGAAGGATGCCTGATCAGCATCACCGTCGTTACCCAGCAGGATATCGCCGTTGAGTGTCAGGTTATTGGTTGCATTGGTGTTAATATCCAAGCCTTCGAGGAAGCCGCCACCGGAGTTATCGATGGTGCCCAGGACGACGTCCTGACCATTGTTGCCACCGCCAGCGGACACATCGATTTCCAGACTCGAATCACCGGCAAGAACGGTGAAGGTTGCGTTGGTGAAGTCGACCGGTGCTGCGTCGTTGTCATCGCCCTGTTCGGTGTCGATAATCAAAGCTGCACTGCCGGGAATTTCGACGGTGCCGGTGAAGTACACACCACCGACGGTGCCAGTGCCGCTGCCGTTGACATCATCAACCGAGATGTTGTTATCCAGGGTGATTGCGCCAGCACCTTCGGTCAGTGCTTCGAACCGTGCCAGATACTGGTCGGAGGAGTTGGTCACCGTACCGAAGTCGATATCGCCACCTGTACCGTTACCGCGTGCATCAAGAATGAAACCCGCATCGGAATTATCTGCATAGATATTGCCTGATCCCAAATCAATGGCACCGCCTGCTTCATCGCCACCATTTTCAGTGTCGATGGTGATGCTGCTGCCAGAGGACGCGGTCACAAAAATCTGACCATCGTTATTGGCATTGTTGAAGGTGAAGCTGGCAACACCTGCACCGGCATTATCCAGTGAGATATCGCCATAGAGAACCAAGTCACCAGCAGTCCCTGTGGTATTGGTATTCACCACCACGTTGTTCAAGTAAGCGCCTGTGCTGTTGGTCAAGGTGCCCAAGCGAACCAAGCCGGCAGTCAAGCCACCGCCCACGCTGGTATCGATGGTCAGATCGCGTCCAGCAGCCGATCCGTAGATATCACCTTGATAGATCGTCACAGTACCGGAGTTAGCCGAATCAGTGCTGTTGGTATCCAGAGTGACCGAGGTGGTCAACACGGTCGTACCGGAGATACTGATGGAACCTGTGCCACCGGTGTGATCGATGGAAATATCGCCGCCGAGGCTGATTTCCCCAGTGCCGTTGGTTAGTGCAGAGAACCGACCAAGATATTGGCCACCACTACCGCCGTTGGAGACTTCACCAATGGTGATATCACCACCGTTGACAGCACCATCGGCTCTGAGTTGTAACTCACGGTCCGTGAGATTGGAGTCGATGATGGTGTTACCCGAGACGTTGAGGTTAATGTCACCACCGTCGTGTGTGCCACCATCCTCGGTGTCAATGCGACCGAGCAAGACAGAAACGATATTGCCACCATCAAAAATGAAGCTGGCTGCTTCGTTATCATTCATGTCATCGTAGTCGAGATTAATACTGTAGCTATTGGTAAGGAAGGTCATATCACCCACTGCCGTGGTGTCGGCCGCATCAATCACAACGTTGTTGAGGAAGTTGTAGACTGCTGCTCCAGTACCGTCCATATCATCAATTGTGGAGATGTACAAATCACCTGCAGCATCCACCGCAGCGTCGCTGTCATAGGTATTGATGTTCAAGTCCCATTTACCATTTGCGTCACTGGTGATCGAAGAGCTGGTGAAATCAAAATCGCCGCCATTGGTATTAAGTGTGCTATCGCCTGTCAGAACAACCCGTCCCGTCGCGGTGATACCGCTGGTGTGATAGGTCACACCGGACGCACCCAAGATGGCGTCTGCATTTGAGGGTGTCAGTGTAAGAACACCAATTTCCTCGTTACCCACGCCATCGGCCTGACCGATTGTTGCAGGCAGGGTGATATCACCATCACTAGCGCCAATGCCGTTGGTATCGATGGTCAAATCACGAGTGGTGCCGTCAGCACCATCGTCAATCAGCGAACCTGTGCCGTTGAATGTCACGGTACCTGCTGCGCTGGCACCATTGCTGGTGTCGATGGTGACATCTGCACCAAGTTGCACGGTGGTCACACCGGAGAGATCGACGTTACCGTTATTCACACTGCCGTCGGTGTAAATATCCGAATTGAGATTCAGTTGTGTCCCGGAGATGGTCACGCCACCGAGTTCAAGGTTGTTGCCATCATCACCCAAGGGGCCGTTGACGGTGATCGTCCCGGTACCCGAGGTCATGCTCAGGGTTTCATCACCCTGCGTGGTGGCATCGATGCCGTTGGTCGTGGTGATATTGATATTGCCCGCACCACTGCCTGTGGTGATGGCGATGTTGTTACCGAGAATGAATTGGGCATTGCCTGCACCACCGAGTGTGATGGTGTTGCCAGCGGTGCCGGCAGCGGTCAGGTTACCATTGAGCGTGGTATTGCCGGAGCTGTTGGCACCCGTGATACCAACACCTGTTTGCAGCAGGATGGTCCCAGCGGTATCTGCACCACCGTTACCACCGGAAGTGGTGATGGCCCCCACAGCAAGTGTGCCCACACCGGTATCGATATCGACGTTGCCGCCGTTACCGTCGTTATTGCCTGAACTGTCGATGGCACCGATGGAGGTTGCACCGGATCCTGTGGTAATGGTCACAGCACCACCATTTTCATCGAGGGTTCCGCCTGCGGTGGTGATGTTCTGGCCACCCAGGACGGTATCCGCGGTGATGGTCACACCACCGTCAAGCGAGCCGTCAGCGCCGCCGCCTAGTGCGCCGCCGAGGGTCACATCTGCCGTGACGCCGCCGGTACCTGTGGTGTCGATGGTCAGTGAGCGGTTGTTGGCATCATCGTCATCGGCATTGACCGCGACGAGATCGACTGCTCCACCGTTGCCGTTGGCGGCAGTCGCCAGAATGCTGACGTTGTCGGTCAACTGCATGGTGGAATTGACGTCGATGGCGCCTGCGTTGCCGCCACCTGCGTTGGTGGCACGTGAATCCAGGTCACCGCCGATACTGAAGATGCCGGTGCCGCCGCCATCGTTGATGTCGATGGTGCCACCGTTACCGGTACCGTTTGTACTGGTCAGGATGTTGTTGGCCACGGTGATGGTGTTGGCCCCGTTGGCATCGATGCTGACGTTACCACCACTGTTGGCACCACCCCGACCAAAAGCCCCCACGGAACCGTCGACTGAAACGCTGCCACCGGTTGCGTCAATGGTGATATTGCCACCGTTACCGCCACCACCTGCATTACCCACAGCTGAAACCGAACTTCCGACCGAAATGTTGCCGGAAGTTGAAGTCAGTGAAATATCGCCACCATCGTCACCAGCCACATTGCCACCATCGGCACGAATACCATTGGTCACGGTGATCGAGGCACCGTCGATGATCACCCCGCCGTCAACCGAACCATTGCCTGCATTACCAATGCTGGTGATGGAAACGGCGCCGCCGGTCTGGCCTGCTGTCTGGGCATCGATGGTAAACGAACGATCGTTGGCTGTTGCGTTGTCGGCACTGACGTCACCGGTGATGGTCACCGCACCGTCGGCCTGGCCGGCGTGGTTATTTTCGGTGTTGATGGTGATGTTGCCACCCAGCACGACCGTACCGGTCAGATTCACCGAGCCGGTACCGGCTGCCGAGTTCTGGCTGTTGGTGGTGAGGTTGCCGTTGAGATTGATCTGGTTACCGACCAACTCAATACCCGAGTTAGAGGTATTGGGGTTACCCGAACCGTCATCGACACTGATGCCACCTGCACCGACGGTGATCGTGCCAGCGGAGAAGGCTGCCACGTGGTCGAGACTGGTGAGGGTTACTGCACCAAGGTTGATTGCATTGGAGCCAGCATCAAGGGTCAGACCATAGGTGTTGACCGTATTGCTGATGACCTGTGTACCGGTGAGGGTGATGGCACCATCACCACCGGCGCCCACGCCGTTGGTAGCCACTGCGTCATTGGCATCAATGGTGACATTGGCGGTCAGGGAGATATTACCACCCGTGGCATCAATGGAGATTGGACCGGCTGTCTGGCCGTCACCTTCGCCATCGGAACTCAGGTCACCGTTAAGCGTCACACCACCGGCGATGGCCGAGTTGGAACCGATGTCGATACCCGTGGAGCGGGTGGTCACGGCATTGAGGGTTACCGTGTTGGCATCGGTCACATCCAGGCCGTCAAGGGCTTCGATACCACCAATGGTACCGTTGATGGTCACTGAACCGGTGCCCGCGGTGAGTGTAAGTAATTGATCTAAGGCAGCAGCGTTGGCATCGATGTCACCATCGCCAAAGACGATGTTGCCTGCCGAGCCGGCACCCGTGGAAATCGTGACATCGGTCGAAAGGATGACGGCTGGATCATTGCCGGTGTTACCGATGGTGATGTTATTACCTGCGGTACCTGCACCGTTGCTAATACTGCTTCCACCAAGTCTAATTTCGCCACCAGCTGTTGTCTGGATACCGATGGTCCCACCGGTATCACCGCCGCCACCGCCGCCGCTGGCACTGATGTTCGCCACGGTAACGGTTGAGCCAGACGAATCGACATTGACATTACCACCGTTGCCGACACCGTTACCGGTTGTTACGGTAATACCACCCATCCAAACAGCGCCTGAGCCGTCGATATTGACTGCACCACCGGACTCACCGGCGGCACCACCCCTGGTATCAATCGAATTGGTTGTGACGCTGCCACCGTCGATGGTGACACCACCGTCAAAGGATACATTGCCACCGATATTACCATCGATATCAACCGCACCATCACCGCCAGCGCCAGTGGTGACGATGTTGATCGAGCGGTCATTGGCACCATCGTTGACGTCGGCATCGATGGCCGAACCGCCGTTACCGAAGGTAACTGCACCGCCGACACCAGCACCGTTACCGGTCGAGGTGTCGAAGGTCGCGTTGGCGAAAATGTCGATATTGTCACTGTTGAAGTCAATGGCACCTGACTCAGACGGATCACCAGAGCCGGTGTCGTAAAGCGTACCGTTGATGTCGATACGGGTGACCGCGGCCAGAGAACCGATATCGATGCCGCCGGCTGCGCCAACGCCATTGGTTGTCACATCATCCAGATCAACGATATTCGCATTGTAGATGTCCAGGCGACCAATGGTCACGTCGTCTTGCAAATCCACGTTACCGCCAGCTGCATCCGTAGCAATCCTCAGGGTATAGGTATTGGCGGCATCGGTGATGGTGCCAGTGAAGGTCGCATCACCCCCCTGTGTGGCGATTAAAACAACAGAACTGTTCAGGGTGGCGTTACCGGTGATTGTTACATCGCCGGTATGGCCGTTGTTATCATCCGTGTAGATCGTGCCACTAAGGTTGATCCCACCGGTGGAGGTCAAGGACACGCTGCCCAGATCGTCACCGCCGTTGCTACCGGCGCCGTCGGAAAGCGTAATCACACCATCGCCAGTGGTGACGACAAAATCATGATCAGCACTCGCGTTGGAACGGACTTTGGAACCGAAGGACGCGATACCGCCGGTACCACCGCCTGCGGCATCGGTATCCACCGTCACATCCGTGGTCAGGGTGATACTACCCGTTGCGCCGGAGAGATCGACGTTACCCGTACCCGCGACGTCATCGGTTTCGATGTCGCCACCGAGTGTGGTCACGCCAGTGGTCGTCACGGACAGGGCTTCAAGAGCCACACCCGTACCCACGCCCGCGAACGTCACCGCACCGTCTCCGGCCGTGATCGTCAGGCTGTCATCGCCGGCGCCGGTGGAATCCACCACACTGCCGGAAAGATCAATCGCGCCGCCGCTACCGCTTGCACCGTCGTCGGAGTTAAGCGTGATATCCGCACCAAGGTCGATGCCTCCGGTTGCAGCACCGAAGTCGATGTTACCGGTACCGGAGTTGTCGTCGGTTTCAATGCTGCCGTTAAGCGTCACCTGGCCACTGGTTGTCACGTCGACGAATTCAAGCGCGGTTGTCGTACCAACTGCACCGAGTGTCACCGTGCCGGAACCTGCGGTTACGGTCAAGGATTCTTCGCCAAGGGTCGTGCCGTTGAGCGTTGAGCTAAAGAGCACATTGCCTCCTGCAGCATCCGTGTCGAGTGTGATGTCACCAGTCAGCGTTGTTGCATTGCTGAAGGTGATGTTGTCATTGGTGGTGGTGATGTTGGCAGCAGTGGAAATACCGGTGAAGTCCTGGGCGATGAAAGAGCCATCCAGGTTCATGGCACCTGTGCCGATGGTCAGTGTGCCGGCTGCATTACCATCAATGTTCACCGCACCGCCACCCGTGGTGGTCACGGTAGCTGCATTGTCAAAGACGACCGCCTGCACATTGTTGATATCCAGAATATCGCCTGCACCTGCCAGATCCAGAGCCGCTTCGATGGTCAGGGTGCCGGTGGTGGCGTTGACTTGAATCTGTCCCAGGCTCTCATTGGCACCGTTGCCGCCGAAGGTGTCACCTTGGCCATCGCGACCGAGGGTTACATCGCCACTGGATGTGATGGTGATGTCTTCGCCGCCATCTGCTGTGGTTTCAGCGACGACGCTACCAGCCAGAACCACGTTACCGTTGCCGGTGGTGATGGCCAGGTCGGCACCGGCGTCAACAAATTCGATCGTGTCGTTGATGGTCACATTACCGTTACTGGCACTGGTGTCGATCGTGACTGTATTGCCAGCACCAGGGTTAATGTTGAAACTGTCGCGACTGCCATTGACAGTCATATCACCGGCAACGGTAATATTGTCCTGAACATTAATTTCAGAACCTGCACCATCGGCATTGATGGTCAGTGAAACAGGCGAATTGACTGTGCCGTCCGCAGCATTGATGTAGACGTCACCGGTGTGACCGGATTCGCCGATGATGATGGTTTCAATATTGGTTTGCACATCAGCCAGAGTCGCTTCAACCACATCCAGACCAGCAACCGTGCTGTTACCCAAGTCGATATCCGTTCCGGCAGTGAGAACGCCGAAGGTCACCGTCTGTGTGCCAGCCACCGCACCGACATAGGTGTTGTTGGCATGGGTGTTGAGCGTGTCCGTACGGATAAGCAGGTTACCGCCATCGGTCCCCACATCGCCGGTCACGGTGAGTGAGGTCACCGCTGCGTTGTTCAGATCGACCGTCGTACCAATGAGGCTGATGGCGTCGGCATCAATAATGTTGTTGACGTCAACTGTACCGCCGGTTGCGTTGGCGGTGAAACTGTTGAGATTGGTGGTCACACCCACTGCACCATTGATGGCGATAGTGCCTGAACCTGAAGTCAGTGTCAGGTTGTCGGTTCCAATAGTCGTGCCTTCAATATCGTCATTGATAGTAATGTTGGCATCGGCTGTACCATCGGTGAGAACCGAAGCGGTACCGTTGATCACAATATCACCAGCCGATGACAGAGCCACACTACCTGCACTGCTTTCACCAATGGTGGAGATGGCACCGGTCAGTTCCAGATCACCAACCGTGGTCGTTGCTGCAAAGGCATTACCCACACCCGCGTCGTCATCACCAACCGTCACACTGCCAACAGACAATGTGCCAGCGGTCAGACCCAGGTGGTCGAGTTGATTGAGGGTTGCACCGCCGATGACCAATGTGGAGTTACCTGCATCAAGGATCAAACCGTCATTCCAGGCCGTGCTCGAAGTCAGCGAGCCGGTGGTGGTGATGGTCAGATCGTTGTCTGTGTCACCGTCAGCGTTGTTGCCATCGGAAGTGATGGTCACCGAGCCTGCACCCGTCACGTTAAGACTGATATCGTCTGCGTGAATGTTCACTGCGTTACCGACTGCACCAGCATCAAGATCGCCGCTGAGGGTCAACGTGCCATCAAGTTTGTCGCCTGTAGTGGCAATGGTGATCACACCGTCGTTGGTGGTGACATCTTGCAAGGAGACGTCAAAGGCATCGGTGATGATGAAGGCCGTCGGGGCTGCATTGTCACCCACGTTTTCGTTAAATGTGACATCGCCTGCTTCGCCGGCATCGACCGTCAGAGACTGACCACCATCGACGATTTCAGCAAAGGAGATGTCCTGACCATCGGCACCGCCGGAAGTGATGACCACATCCGAAGCCAGCAGAACATCGCCCTGGAAGGAGACATCACCACCTGTTGAGGTGATGGTCCCGCCATTGAGGGTGATATCATTACCACCAATGGCATCGTCACCGCCGAAGACGACGATGTCGCCTGAAACGGCAGTAATGCTTTGAAGATTCACATCACCCGAGCCGGCGACAATTCGCACGGAATTGAGCGTGGAAATGTTGGCACCTGCCTGGAAGTCCACGGGCAGGTTGTTGGCAGCACCATTGGTGGAGACTTCAAGACCGTCGTTACCGCCCACACCGCTGACAGCGCCCTGGAAGGTCACGCCGTTCAAATCATCCACAATAAAGTCGGTGGTGGCATCGGCATCCAAAGTCACGGTGCCCTGGAAGACAAAGCCATCATCCGCATTGACCGCGGTGCCTTGAACCGTGGTGTTGGCCACAAAGGTAATCGCGCCTGAACCGGTGTTGATACCCGAGGTAGCGGAGTTACCGATATTACCAATGGTAATGGAGTTGGCAGAGGTGAAGGTCAAGTCATCAAGTGCGGTACCAAAGCCAATATTTGAAGCGGTATCCGAACCTGAGTTGTAGGCCAGAGTCACATCGCCTGTTCCGGCGGTGACGGTCAGTGTATCGCCACCACCATCGCCAATCACATCATCGGTCATCACGATATTGGCACCAGCACCGGTTGAAGTGGTATCAACAACCCGGGCGCCTTCAACCCACACATCACCGTTCATGGTGATGTTGTCGCTTTGTGTCGAGATATCTTCCTGCAGTCGGACACGCAAGCCCGCATCCAGAATCACGGCACTGTCAAAGACCGAAGCCACATCCTGAACATAGATTTGATTGTCGACATCAAGGTCAATCGTGCCGATGTTCCCGGTATTGGCAGCGGTCACACTGTCAACGGTTGCATCACCGGTTGATTGCAGATTCAAAGTGGCAGCAGTAATGTTGCCCAGTTCGACATCTTCAACCACCATACCGCCACTGGCATTATCCGCACCCAGATCAATATCACCACCGTCGGAGGTGACAATGGTTGTATCGCCAGCATCCGAAGCCAGCGCGCCGGTTGTATTGAGGTTCAAATCATTGGCTGTAATAGTCAATGCACCACCATTGGTATCAATGCCAGTACCGTCAGCCACATCCAGATCACCGGTACCACCGTTGTTATCGACATCGGCATCAATGGTGATCAGGTCATTGGAAGTTGAGATGTTGGCATCGACATCCACACCATCGTTGGCATTGATGACAATACCGGTTGCGCCGTCAACCTGAATGGATGCCGTATTCTGGAAGTCGCCAGATTCACTGACAACAAAACCGCCTAAGCGAATCGCTGCACCAACGGTCTGTGAAACGAGCACAGAACCATCGCCAGCATCAAGCGTGAGAATTTCGTCTGCATCCTGGCCCTGGACAACCTTGTTGATGGTGATGCCCGGATCGCCACCGCCTGCACCATCGGTGATGATGCTGATATCTTCATTAATCTGAAGTGTGCCACCGGCACCGGCGAAGGAGATCGCGCCACCTGCTGCACCGCCTTGCGTGGAATCGAGGTTGCCTGACAATTGCACGGTACCGGAACTGGTGATGGTGATCACACCACCGTCTGTGGTGATTGCACCGCCAGCAAGAATCTGGCCCGTACCGTTGGAGATGGTCACGCCAGCGTTGTTATCACTGTCGATTGCATCAAAGTTGATCTGACCGGCACCGGACGTCGCGAGATTGACCTGTCCCACTGCGGTAATATCGTTGAGAATAATATTGCTGCCAGCGGCAGTTTGAATATCAACAGCCGAGTTGGCAGCACCGTTACCGGTGATATTGCCATCGACCGTAACCGTGCCGGAGGAGACGGCAACGGTCAAATCGCCAGTCAAGGCAATGTTACCGTTATTGCTGAAGCTGATTGCATCGCCAGATGTCGTGAATGTTGCACCACCGGCATTGGTCAGGTTGATGGTATTACCACCACCGTTATAAGATTGCGAACCATCAGAATTGTAAGCGGTACCCGTGAGGTTCAGTGCCGTTCCAGCAGTCACGGTTGTATTACCAGTCACACCTGTTGCACCGTCACCGATGGACGCCAGGTTGATGGTTGAACCGGTCACGGACAGGCTTGCCAGGTCAGCACCCACTGTGCCAACCGCACCCGTCATGGTCACCGAACCACCACCGGCACCAGAGCCTGCATTGACCACCAGGTCAAACGCACCATCGACGGTACTGTCAAACTGAATATCACCAGCGCCAGCACTGGTTCCAACGGTGCTGTTACCCGTCATGGTCACAGCATCACGCAGGCGAACATTGCCGTTGTTGGTGCTGATGTCTGCACCAAGATTAATCCCGGTATCACCTTCAATGTCCACGGCGCCCGAGTTGGTGATGGCGCCACTGATCGTGACCGAGCCATCTGTTGCAATTTCAACGGCACCACCGTTGGTGGTGATCACGCCTGTCGCGGAGCGAACGAAGTTACCACCGATGGCTGTACCACCGATGACACCTGCGGTGAATGAACCACCGTTGAGTGAAATCACACCGTTGAGGTTTACATCGTTATCCGCTTCAAAAACCACACCGCCTGTGCCGTCATTGGCAATGGTCACACCCACGGTCACGTTGATGTCATTATCAGCGTCGAGCGTCAGCGTGTTGGCGCTATTCCATGCCACGTTGTTATTGACATCGATATCACCCGGATCGCCCAAACCACTGGTTGTTGAGACCGTCACATTGGTGGTGTTGAGTTGGGCCACCAAATCGCCAGTGTTGAGATTGGAGGGTGATGCGGTGGTGTCGCTGTAAGTGAATGTGCCACCGTTAAAGGACATGGTGGCGGTTGAGGCAGCAAGACTGATGGTGATGTCAGTGGGGTCAAGAAGCAGTGTCCCTGTCTGACCCATTGCAGCGGTGGTGTCTACCAGGCCGGAGAAGCCCAGCGTTCCCTTGCCGGAAACTTCAACCATACCACCATCGCCAGAAAGCATACCACCACGAGCATTAATCGCACCGGAGAATTGCGTGGCATTGTCTGCCCAAACCACCACCGTGCCACCATCGCCTTGAAGCGTGGCATCAGCGTTGATGGTACCGGTTGTGTAGTTGTAACGTGCATTACGCAAAGCAGGATCCGAACCCTGATAACCACCACCGACATAGGCCTCACCGCCGCCGTTTGAACCGGACACATCAATGGTGCCGGTGTGTGCGACGTCCTGGCCGGTCATTACAACCGTACCGCCGGCACCGTTGAGATTTGAAGCGTCAAGCAGGCCATCGTTCTGGACGACGCCAGAGCCGTGGCCTTCCAGGGAGATATCGCCGGCCATGATGTCGCCGGTGTTGTAGATGGCGATGGAGTAAAGGTCGCCTGCACCCAGAGCCACCTGGTCAGCAGCGATGGTGCCTGCGTTGAGGACACCTTCTTTGCCTTCCTGAATGTTGGCAGCTGCACCATTGATGCGTGCGAAAATGTGACCGTTGGAATCTTCACCCAGCAGCACGTCGTCACCTGCGATCATGGCGACAGAGCCTTCGGGTGCATTGATTGCACCGTAGTTCGCGACATGGGAGCCAACCATGGCGACGAAGTCAGAAGTGATATTACCCCAGTTGACCACCTCACCTTGAACATCGGTGAAGCGATCCACACCGTTGTTGAAGTCTTCATTGGTGATGTTACCGGCCGCGACAACGAAGCCGGCGGTGTCCACGACACCACCTGAGCCGACATAGATACCTGCCTGGTTAACGATGTAGACGATACCGTTGGCATTGAGCGTACCGTAGATCTCGGTCATCTTGTTGGTATCACCAACAACGCGGTTCAAAGCCTTACTCATGGCGTCGGGCTGGTTGAACTGGACGGTTTCGCCGTTGGCGATGTCGAAGTTCTGCCAGTTGATGATCGCCGAGTCGGTGAACTGATCAACGGTGGTGACACTGCCGGACTGGCCGACGGCACCCTGCTGGTTGATGTTGGCACTGCCGTCAACCACCACGCCACCTTCAGCGGCGTAGGCATTGACACCGATCAAAGCGGTGAGCAGGGCCGAGGAACCGGCAAAATAACCACGGACTTTGTGACGCCAGTCACGACGCTTCAGTTCGCGGCTACGACGTTGTTCTTTGAAGTTGTTGCTAACCAGTGTTCGCAGATTGGAGGCCATTTGAAACTCCCTTTACCGAGTGGGTCAACGCTTGGCTCTAGTGTTGGTTGACCTGGTATTTTGTTGCTTGGTATGAATCCCGAAATCTTGCCGATGTGCTCGGCCTTATATCTTCACGTTAATCTTGTTACTTGTGCTTGTTTAGTACAGCAGGGTCGCGGCAATGTGGAACCGATTGTCACCCATTTCCGTCTGATCCAGATCCGTCAGAGCAAAGCCCCAGTCCATACGGACGCTGAGGTTACGCTTGTACAGGAATTCCAGTCCCACACCCACGCTCATGAGATCTTCGTCTGCTTCGGCTGCACTGTTGGCTGGATCTTCTTCGATCCAGGTGTGTGCCATATCCATGAACAGCTTGAAGACTGCATCCCAGTCGGTGGGACCGTAAACCGTTTGCGGGGACCAGCGGAAAGGCTGACCAAACAGCGGCGTGCTGCCCGGATCTGGTTCCAATGCCAGAAGCTTGGGAATGTGCAGGCGATATTCAATCGTCAACTGCATCACGCCATCGCCGGAGGCTTCGGATTCATCAAAGCCACGCACCGAGTACATGCCACCGACCGTGCGAAGCTGCGAAGGCAGGACGCGTGAGCCGAATGTGTACTGACCGGAGAAGGCGATGAACAATTCGTGGGCCAGGGTTGAGGTACTGGGGGTCGAGGTGTCTGCCCAGCCGGTGGGGTTGAAGAACGGTTCGAGGAACATGCTCTTGGACAGATACCAGGACATGATGAATTGTTTTTCGTCGACGGTGTCGCCGCGGCCCATCATGTCAAAATCGTCGCCATTGATACCAACCACACCCAGGATGTCGGTCTTGAAGGAGACCTGGGCATAGGTCGACTGGGTTTCGTCACGGTTTTGATATTTCAGACCACTTTCCCACCACAGCAGATCAACTTCGCCGGTGGTGGTGACGATCAGGTTGTTTTCCACGGTTTCTTCACTGAAGGTCAGGCCGGTGAAGAAGTCCATGAAGTGACCGTCTTTGTTGTAGAAGTTGTAAATCAGGTCAGCACCGATGGCATACTTTTCAGCGGTGAAGCGTTCATTGGCAAAGCCCACATCTTCAGAGCTGTAAATGCTCCACATACCGTGAAGCTTCCAACGCACTTTCTGTGAATCGTAGAACGGGGCTTCGTAGGAAGTGACGACGGAGTGACTTTCTTCAAAGCCGGAGGTGATGTAATCGATGCTCAGAATGTCATCGTTGTTGGTCAACTGGTTGAAGGTTAGACCGAAACGTTCACGCCAGCGTTCGGTGGACTTGGTGCCGGTGTTGGAGACCTGGAAGTAAGCCAGCCAGGGTTTGTTTTCCGTGATCAGCAGATCAAGGGCAACCGAGCCGGGGTCAGCGTCTTCCGAAGCCGACACAGCCACGTCGACGCGGCGACCGGGATGACGGTTCAGACGAGAGACATAACGATCGAGTTGCTGCTTGTTGAGTAGATCATGTTCGTTGTAACCATCGGAAGGTTGCACGGGCATGTTCCGGAGGATGCGGTTGTGCACGGGGTTGTTGATGCGATCAGCTTCGTCAACACGGTTACCGCTTGCCAGAGAGCGCATTTCGGCAACGACGGCAGTGCGGATCACAAGGCGAAGAGACGTGTCGCCTTCGGGGCGGATATCCTGACCGCGCTGATCGATCTGCGTGCGGTCCGGACCGACAAACACACCGATGATGCCCAGCTTGTTGAAGTAGTCGACGATGGACACGGAAATCTTGCGGATGGCCGAACCGTACAGACGTACGTTGTCGACTCCCTGCAGGTCCACCAGGCGAACCGGCGTGGCTTCGACACCTTCACGCGGGGAGACAAAGCCGCCCTCGGTGGGAATCAAATCCACACTGATCATCAACACATCTTCCAGCGGCGGGTGGCCGGCATGGGAGCGGGCGTATTGAACAATGAGTTCTGAAACATCGTAGGCTGCGCCGTCGTCTTCGACAGGCAACACATCAGCCATCGGTGCAGGCAACTCAATACGGGGCAGATAACCTGCCTTACCCGCTTGAACGCGCATCTTGGCACGGAGCTGCGCCAACTCGGCTTCGAGTTGACGAATGCGATCCTTCGTCGTTTCCAGGTCTGCAACTGCATCCTGTGCAAGCAAACGTGCTGGACTAAGCAGCATGACGCCAGCCATGCACATCGCTGACAACAACGTCAGTGGACGTGCCCAATAGTTTTTCTTCGCGCTCATTTTCATGTGTCTCATATGGAGCAACCCCTAAAGCAAAACAAGGCCGAACGACAGCGTTCGACCGATTCCGGACCTGGTTCAATAAGGAAATAGCGGACTTTCCCCAATAAATGACGTGATTTTCTGCTGATTTGATCAACCCCTTGATCAGATTTAGCAATCATTTGCGTCTAAATATTCACCGTCATGGCGGACCTACACCACCTATGACGAGTCTGGTTATATGTCATTGGCATTTTGCCGTCAAGAGGTTGAATTATTTTCTCTTACGATAATTTTTTTCAAATATTTGAGCCCTGTTTCAAGCATAAATTGTCTTTTGTATGAACGAATATTTTCAACTTGATAGGGACCCGATCATCATGTTGATAGGACTCTTTGAATGAATGTTGTTCAGCAGGTCGTGGTTACCGTATGCGACAAACCAATCATGTTGCTTTGAACAATGTTCATTCAGGCCGGAGTAAGACGAATAACTGATCCACAATGACCCGATACCAAGCCCAATGATCGATGTTCACAGTTTGATATAAACGCGATCAATCAATCATCAAGCAATGAATAACGAACATGGATACCATTATCAAAATATAAACAAGACTGAATATCTGTTCTAGTATTTTAGCTGTTAACCCGTTAATAGACCGATCCTTGCAACATATCTGTCGCTCACATTATTAGTAATACATAAGTTTACAAAAGCGCTCTATCAAGCTGATGATCTCGTCGATACCCAACGCGGGGTAAATGTAATCATCAATTTAAAGATTCAGACAGTGGGGTTGCTGTCAGGATCGGGCGGGTATATCAGTGCTGACCATCAAACCGAATCTGACCATCTCACGAAAAATGTCCACCGGCATCGTTCTGTGTGTCTTACTGACACTGCTATTGACCGTCACGGTCCTGCGTTCGATCCATGCTGCGACCTCTGCCATCACGGCAACCAACCAGGCGCAAAACCTTCAACAGCAAGCAGAACAGGCCAACGAGCAGATTAATCAGGCTCAGGAAATTCTGAACCTAACACAAAAAAAATCACAACATCTGCGTGCGGACGCGGCGGTGTTGCAAGCCGTTCGATCAGACATGCATTACCAACTGGGGTTACTCAGTCAGGCCATGATTGCCAACGCGGCATTGCCATCGTTACCTCAAAGAGCCGGTGACTGGCCAACCCTCCAACTCGTCGCATCAGACAACAAACCACAACTCACGGATGATCAAATCCAAGCGTTAACCCAAACCACACATTCGCTGCATCAAACCGTTGAACACATCACTGAACACTGGCAAATCCGCCAGGAAGGGTTGGCTTTACAACTCCGGCAATTGCAATGGACCTACCTCAACAAAACACTCAAAATCGTCAACACCATTTTCCTCGAATCAGGTATCAGTGAAATCTTCCCCGAAGAACCTGAGGACATGCCCATCGCCCAATTCATGCAGTCCGATGCCTACAAACAGGCGATCGCGCGACATCCTGAATTCAAAACCGTCATGGAAAAAGCCCTGGCAGAGGATCAGAAACTCCACTCCCTTGTCGGTGATCTGGACATGATGACGCTCATGGACCCGTGGGATAAAATCCGCGCCAAATTTCGCGACACCTACCCGCCTTTGTTCAAGTCCATGCTCGTGGAACTGGACCGGGCTGCCTCCATCGAAGAAGTCACCATCGCCAGTCAGAACGAGGCCTACCATGTCTATCAGCAGCAGCTTGTCCCGCTGACCGTCAAACTCAATGAACAGTTGGCAAAGTTGTCTGAAAATATCTCATCGCAACAACAACAATGCGTTACTGATCAACAGCAGGCTTTGGCGATGCAGCAGCAAGCGCAACAGGCCTATGACAAGCAACAGTCCATAACGCATCAGGCTGCTGAGCAAGCGGCCAACGCGCGCATGATCGTCTTGAAGAAACTGAACCTGGCGTGGATGCTCACACTCGGATTCGGCAGCAGTTGTGTTCTGTTCATGGCAACAGGCGGCTTTGCCCTGCGACACAATATTCTCAAACGCATTGCCATGCTCAACACCCGCTTAGCTGACATTGCCACCGGCCAAGGTGATCTGACCCAACGCCTCAATATCCAATCCAATGACGAACTGGGGCATCTCAGCGACAACTTCAATCAGTTCATGGAGAAGATTCACCGCATGGTGGTGCAGGTCTCACAGATGGGGCACAAACTCAATACATCCACCGTCAGCATCGCTCATCGCTGTGAACAGACCGCCAAGGGGATGATCCAGCAGCAGCAACTCGCTGACCAGGTCAGCCAACTCGTCGACCAGATGAATGAGATCACCCGTTTTGTCTGTGATGAAGCAACCAACAGTCAGAAACTCGCCCAGGCTGCAGGCTCAACCGCTCAGACTGGTGGCGATTCTGTCAGTAAGACCATTGAAGATGTCACACATCTCAACGAAATGATTCAGCAAAACGCAACAAGCATCGACACGCTTAACATACACACCAAATCAATCAATCAACTGGTGAACACCATTATCGAGATTGCGGATCAGACGAACTTGTTGGCACTCAATGCTGCCATCGAAGCCGCCCGCGCCGGTGAGCATGGCCGAGGCTTTGCCGTCGTCGCCAGTGAAGTCCGCAAGCTTGCTGACCGCACCAACACGGCTACCAGCCAGATCATCGATGTGATCAAGAACATTCAGACGCAAACCAATCAGGTTGTCAGCCAGATGCAGGAAGGCAAACACTACGTCGAAGACTGCACCCTCCAGGCAACCGATGCTGGCAAGCGACTCGAAGAAATCGTCACCCGTACACTCTCCGTTGCTCAAAGCATCACGCAGATGTCTGAGCGCATGCAGGATCAATCCCAGACCTCCGAACAAAGTCATCACCAGATTCAGCAGATGGTCCAGATCACCCACCAATCCACCGATGCCATCAGCCAGGTCTCCGACGACATCAACCACCTCAAAGACGAAGCCCAATCACTGGAAACCGTTTTGCGTCAGTTTGTGGTGTGATGTGAGATTTCGGATTTCGCCCGAATCGTAAACCGCTTGCGGTTTAGCGCGTTTTAATCAAAAAAACTCCATACCATATCACATCTCGTCATTCCCGCGCAGGCGGGAATCCAGTGGCATACCGTGCGCACTTGCAGGCCTCACTGGACTCCCGCCTGCACGGGAGTGACGAAAAGTGGAGTTTATGATTTAAAACACTCTGTAGGGCGCAGACGATAGACACATTCCTATGAATGTCCGATTCCTTCTAAAGAGCACTAAACCGCAAGCGGTTTAAAATGCGCTTTACCGACCTTCAAGCAGGCGTTGGCCGAGGAACTCGTTGAGATCGGGGATTTCGTTGATCTTGTCGATGACGGTTTGAATGGGATATTCCAAACGGACGAAATCAACATGTTCACTGCTGACGATGGCATAACTCGCCCGCGGGTCACGGTCGCGCGGTTGGCCGACACTGCCGGGATTGATGATGCATTTTTCGCCACTGTTCAATCGGTAGCGACCATTCAGATCAGCAGGCGGGTAGAAGTCAGGCTCATCGGTGAAGACACCTGCGACGTGGGTATGCCCACAGAAGCAGCGCTTTTCGATGCGGTCAAAAATCTGTGCCATCTTCGACGGTGATGTGATCACGTCATCGGGGAAGACATACTCATTAATCGGGCGTCGGGGTGAAGCGTGAACGCATAACGTGCCATGAAAGTGATGTCGGATTTCCAGGCTGCCCAGATACTCCCAACGCTTGCGGCGTTTGACGGGGTCTTCTTCAAGCTCAAACTGACGACGGGTCCAGAACGCAGCGGCTTCGGCAGACGCGTTAAATGCAGTGGGTTCGTAAAGGGCAGCAAAGTCGTGATTACCCATCAATGCCCATTCACAGTTTTCCATCACCAGGTCCAGACACTCGCAGGGATTCGGGCCATAGCCGATGATATCACCCAGACAGCAGATGCGATTGACACCGCGTTCCTTGATATCTGCAAGGACGATTTTCAGGGCATCCACATTGCCATGAATGTCGGAGATCAATGCGAAGCTGCCCTTCCCACCGGTCGGATCATTCTTGACGGCTTTAGGTTGGGGTGCGTTGGATGATGAGTCAGATTCGGAAGGTTGAGCCACGGGGTCGTCCTGTTTGGTTTAGGTGCGAAAATCATGCTGTGGGAGTCAACGTATGTCGACAATATGGATATAGTAGACGATCCATGGCCAATGATCACCCCCCGAATCCCAAATCAAGCTCTGACGCCCCGCGCGTGCTGCTGATTCGCCCCAGTGCATTGGGTGATGTGTGTCGCACCGTGCCAGCTTTGGTGACACTGCGAAAGGCCATGCCCAAAGCCCAGATCGACTGGCTGGTTCAGTCCCCCTTCGCGCCTGCGATCGCCTCGCACCCCGACCTGCATCAGGTTGTTGCATTTGACCGCAAGCGATATTCGAAGCTGCTGCTGCGACCCGGTCAATGGTCAAGCTTCCGTGGCTTTCTCCGCCAATTACGTGAAGCGCATTACGACATGGTCTTTGATCTGCAGGGTCTTGCACGCTCTGGCTACTTCACATGGGCAACGCGCGCCCCCATCCGTGTCGGCTTTGCCAACGCCCGCGAAGGTGGGCATTTGGGCTACACCCATCGCTATCACATCGACACCAACATGCACACCGTCGACCGCATGCTCGCGTTACTCAAAGCCCATGACATGCCCCCCTCGCCACAGGAACCCGACCGGGATATGCGATTGTTCACGCCAACTGAAGATCTCAAATGGGCGGACCAATATCTCAACGACATCGGCATCGGGAACCGTCCCTTTGCCCTGCTTGCCCCGACTGCACAGTGGTTATGCAAATGCTGGCCCATCCAGCGATTCGTCGAACTGGCCAAACGACTGGAACACGAACTGAACCTGCGCATCATTGTCATGGCTGCCCCCCACGAGCAACCCATCGTCCAACCGCTGCTCGATGCAACCAACACGCAGCTGCCCCCAACCACCATTGGGAAAATGATGGGACTCATCCAACGCGCCCGCATCATGATCTGCCACGACTCAGGCCCCCTGCACATGGCGGTCGGACTGGGCACCCCCACCGTCAGTCTCTTCGGCCCAACCAATCCCGCCCTCGTCGGTCCCTATCAACAAGACCAATGGGTCGTCCAACCAAACGACATTACGCAACAGGAACTGGCTCAAAGCTACCGCGACCGCAAAAACGACCAAGCCATCATGGCACGCATCACACTCGAACAGGTCTGGGACCGCGTGCAGATGCGCATGGATCAATCGTAAACTGCTATATGTCGCAAAGCAGCCATTCAGGCGAGGCGAGTCGCGTCGTGTCGACGCAGGGTTGCACACACGTACACCATCACACACAACACCCCACCAACCACCACCGACCTTCACTGCCTTTTGCCTTGCGGGGGTCCGGGGGTTGCCCAGCAGCGCAGCATCAGCTTGCCTGATGCGAGCAGCGCACAACCCCTGGCTACGAAACACACGTTAAAAATCATCTCACGTATATCACCGATAGTTGAATCTTCCGCCAAGGCCGGTCATCCTATGTCATCATTAACCTGTCAACTGAAAACTAAAACCGCGCGGATACAACAGATGCCCAAGACCAAAACCAAAGACAACTTCGACTGCATGGCTGCCAAGGCAGATAAATATGTTCTCTACCAACGCTCCGTTCAGGAACCCGAATCCGAAGTCAAGTTCTTCAACAAAGTCTTTAAAACCGCCTTCGGCAGAAAACCCGTCTCCCTCCGCGAAGATTTCTGTGGCACGTTTGCCATCTGCTGTGAATGGGTCAAATCACACAAAGACCGCGTCGCCGTCGGCGTGGACCTCGATCCCGAACCCTTAGCCTGGGGCCGCGAAAATAACCTCGCACCCCTCAAGCCCAAACAACAGGACCGCGTCACCCTCCTGCAACAAGATGTGCGCACCTCCGGCGGTCAGAAGTTCGACATCCTCAGCGCCCAGAACTTCAGCTTCTGGATTTTCAAGACTCGTCCCGAATTACTCAAGTATCTCAAGCATGCCTACAAAAATCTCAACGACGAAGGCATGATGGTCATGGACATGATGGGTGGCGGCGACTGCTGGGTCGAAGACCATACCGACGTCCGCAAGTTCAAAGACTTCAAGTATGAATGGGAGCAACACAAGCTCTGCCCCATCACCCACGATGCGACTTTCCACATCCACTTCCAATTCAAAGATGGCAGCCGCCTGGACAAAGCTTTCACCTACGAATGGCGTTTCTGGTCCATCCCCGAAGTCGTGGAGCTATGCAAGGAAGCCGGCTTCAGTGAAGTGGACGTCTACTGGGAAGGCGTCGATGAAGACGGCGAAGGCAATGGCATCTACACCGCCCAAGACCACGCATCCCCCGACCCGTGCTGGATCGCATATATCGTGGCGACGCGGTGATTGACAATAATCTCAACCGTAGGGTGGGTAGAGGCAAAGCCGAAACCCACCAATACAACACCAACCATACGCCCAAAGACGGTGGGTTTCGCTTTGCTCTACCCACCCTACTTGGCTATCAAAACAAAAGCTAAACAACTATGAAATATATCCGGATATTCATGCTATGCCTTTTTCTCTGGTCGATATGGAAAACCATTGATGTGTTACTCCGTACATCATCGATGGACTATCTATTATTCGAGAATGTTGGCTATACATGGCTCTTTTATGTCTTGGCGATTGCATTACTCATCGCACTGCTGGGCGGCTTCACCTTCCTGATCACTCCTAAAATCCGGATTTTCTATGTAACAAGCCAGATTGCTGTGGTGTTGAATTTATTGTTTACAGCCATGTCATCCATTCTGGCAATGCGCTTCCCAGAGCAGGCTCAAAATGCATACACCGCAAGCCGTGAAGCACGAGGCTTGTCTGTTCATCAGGCAACGCTGGATATGATGACGAATCCTGTGTCACATACCATTGTTCTGATCGTCGCGACAGGCTTTGCTATCTTGTGGTTATTATTACTCAACAAGATCAAAAATAACCCTGCCTTTATCAAAGAGATTGATGACGACAGCATTGATCTGGATTAGAACCAAAAAGATTCCAGAAACCATATTACTCATTGCTGGATTGTGTATACCATGGCAATGCGGTAATGCTATAACCTAATAAGCCGATTTCAATCATCAGCTTTTCTCGATATCAAAGCATCATTTAACGTGTCGCAATTTTTACAATAAAACAACAGCGTTTGATTTCGTTTATTTCTCACGACATTTTCCGTCACCCTCCCACAGTTGACACATTTGACGTGATACAACAATCGGGTCATCCATAAAAAGCTCAAACACATCAGTGCAATAGGGATTGGAAGTATCCACCAAAGCAAATCGATCGCCTGTGAGTGATAGCATATAACAACTGCTCCAAACACGATCAACAGAGAAAACATCGCTACAAACCCCATTGTGTTCCACTTCTGCAAGTGTGCATAATTGGGCAAGATTTCTTTTTCGATGCCATTCACCATGTATGTTTCATTTTTCATTGTTTGGAGCATACATATTTTTCAAAGATTGATTCATTCACCCTCAAAATCCATCGCTTCAAAATCCTCAAACTCACCGACTTCAACATACGCGCCGCAGTGGGAGCAATCCTGGACGGTGCCATCGAGGGAGCTTGAAAACAAGGTAGTTTTTCCACACTTTTCGCAGACCGCCTCAAGTTGGGTGGGCAGGTCTTGCTGACGGTGAATCATTAAATCAACAAACGCTTTAAGCAATGCGTTGGCTTGCTCGGCGTCTTTTTTGCTGACGTAGACCTGGGGTTGATGGATGCCTGCCAAGCCGCCGAAAAAGTAGAAACCGGTCGCCGCATTGTTCTCCACGACGTAGGCATCAATGCCGTTGGCATCGAGATGTTGCATGGCTGCCCAGGCTTCGCTGTTACTTTGGCCGGTGTAGATCACGGTGGGATCATCAAGTTGCATTGGGTTTCCTCCGGAGAATGCAATGGATTCGTTGTGTTCATTCTACATTACGAGGGTTCTCGTGCCTACAAAAGAGACCGAGTCAAGATGACTCGGCTATGTGGGGTGACCATCTTGGCTGGATTGCGTGAGACATCAACGCCATGCAAAAAACCGGGCCAAACGTGTTGACCCGGTTCAATACAACCTGACCCCCTCTTACCTTGTCAGGTTGCATTAATGGCTATGCGAATTGATCCGGTGTTCGAGTTGGCGGATGTCGTTTGCAAGACGGTGATTGTTTCGCTTCTCGTTATCAAGCTCACGTTCAAGGCGATCGACTTCACGTTGAGCGCGTTGAAGATTGCGTTGCATCTCGATGATCTGCAGGTCATAGCTGTGAACACGCTGGGCGTAGACCTCTGCTTTCTCAGCAGCGGACCGCGCGTTGGTCGCTTCTGCCAAGGCGACATTGACAGCTTGTGTGCTACTGGTCACGGCTGCGCTGTGTTTGGCGGACTCGGTTTTAAAATCGGTGACGGTTTGATCCCAATGACGATTGAGCTTGTTGAACTCAGCGATCATTTTTTCAAACTGATTGACGACGTTCACCACGTCCGACTCCTTGCGGTTCTGCTTGATGATGGCTAACTGTTCGCGGCTGGTCTGCAGGAGTGAACTGATCACCAGCCGGTCACCTTGTGATGCGTTTTTGAGTTCCAACACTTTGTCACGATGCGCCTGAGACTGCGCGAGATTGGCATCGAGTTCAGCACGCACCTTCGGTGAATAGGCATTGGTGAAATGGTCGAAGGACGCCTGTTGCTGGCTTTGGAAATTGGTTTGTTTGGAGGTCAGCGAATCCATGAGCGATGCCAACTCATCCATGCGGTCACGGACCTGGTTGAGGGTATAGCTTTGATTGTCCACGCGGTGTTCGACCTGTTGCATCTGCTCGGTACTGGCGCAACCGGTGATGAGGAGGGCCGTGAGAAGACAAAGGGTGATTGGTGCGTAACGGTGAAGTGATGGAGCGTGCATGGGGCCTCCCGAGAAAAGGTGAGTCGTTCTATCTGTAGGGTGATGTTTGCGGGGTTTGTGAATGATGCATGGTTTGTGGTGGTGTGTAAATGTTGATTTTACAGTTGATTGAGATTTTTTGACAGGTGTGTATCCCCCCTGTCTGTGGGACTGAAGTCCGAGGGCTTTAATGTGCATTCGAACATGGGATGGTTGTAATTCGCGCATGAAAAACGCCGTGTCGCGTTGGATTGAGCGACACGGCGTTGATTGGTGTTTGGGGGATCAAATGTGTTTAGTCGGCAGCCTTGCCAAAGACTTCGCATTCGGTGGTGAAGGCAAAGTTCTGGGGATAGCCGACCTTGTCTTCATGCTTGTCGACATAGGTCAGACGAACATACTGGGCTTTGACGGGCTCGAAGGCAAGGGTCTTTTGCATTTCGTTTTTCTGTTCAAACTCAGTCTTGGCAACGTCGGTGAATTCGGCGTTATCCTGGCTGACGGAGATCACGACGGTCTTGGTTGAGCCGAACGGGGGCACGCCGATTTTCACGGAGTTGATGATGGCCATCTTGCTCAGATCGATGGTGACATGCTTGGGGAACTTGGGAGCATCACCGGTTGCAAAACAGGTCTTGGAGTTTGCAGCCCATGAGCCATCGGTGAGGCCACCGGTACCCCAGTTGTACTTGTTGGCATCGGAGCTTTCGTACTTGCAGTTCAATGCCAGGTTCGAACCTTCAGGTTTAGAGACGATGGAGATGGTCACTTCGGGGGACTTGCTGATCAGCGCCCAGATGGCGTTGTGGTAAGCTTCATCGACATCCATCAAAGGCTTGACGATTTGTTCGCGATAGTCGGCATCGTCAATTTTCAAACGGACATTACGCCAGGTGTTGTAGTAGCTGTTTTCCTTGTTGGCAATGAGGTCATGGAGAATCTGCCCGGTCTCGGTGGGCAGGGCGACACTCACGCCTTCTGCTAAAGCCTTGGCATTGGTGCCACCGATGATGACATTGCCAGCAACCATTACATCGTAAACACCTTCTTCGAGACCTTTGACGGTGAGTTTAGGGGTCGCAAAATCCACCATGCCACAGGCCTGGGCGATCGGCAGAACCGATTCCTGAATCCAGAACGGGAACTGCTCGGGCGTGCCTTTGAGATCCACCTGGGCGCCGTTGTTGCTGGCAATGCTCAGACCTTCAGCCGAACCCGACTTCAAATCGACCACACCCATCGGGGGCATCGGCTCGGCAAAGGCAGTGAGCATGTGACGAGCCATGACCATGTGACCTTCAGCACTCGGGTGCACTGAGTCAGGGATCATCGTGAACTTGGGATTCTGCTCTTTCTGCTTGGTCATAAATTCGAGCATCGGATGAAACACATCCACGAAGTCACAGTTGTACTGGGTCGCCAGTTCTTTGCACGCATTGCCCAACGCTTCAAGGTTCTTGTTGTAGTCAGCAGCCTTGAGATTGGCGCGGCGGTCGTAGTCCACACACCCCGGCGTGTACACCACGACGCGGACATTCTCTGCCTGCAGCGCTTTGATGATGCCTTCCATCCCTTTACGGTAGGTTGCGACAATACCGTCGTTGACTTCGCGGTAACCACCATCATTCATGCCGAAGAATAGCGTCACCACGGTGGGCTTGTGAATCAACACGTCGCGCTTCAGACGACTCAAACCACCGGGTGCACGATCGCCACTCCAGCCGGCATTGATGAAGACGATTTTCTTATCCGGGTAGCGACAGTTGACATACTGCTGCAGGTACCGCGAATACAGACGCTGCTGCGTGATGCTGTCCCCGTAGATCACCACACGATCACCGTCTTTAAGCGGCGTCTGTGCATGGGCAAGGTTGGGCAACACCGTCATACAAAACAGAATCAATGCAAGCATCAACAGGCTTGGCTTTTTGAGAATCAAATCAAATCGGGGCATGGGACATGTCTCCTGTGGAATCAAAAATGGCGAATCAGTCAATTAAAAGCGCACCCGGCAAAACATGTCACAGACACCTTGCATGCCTGCCGAATATCGACGAGATATGAGTATAGATGAGCGTTCGACTTTCAGGACAATAAACACTCAAGAAAATCGCAAAATAAGTCACTGCTATCAGGAACGTTGATAGTTACGCAAGCTTGCGTTGAAAGCCATGGTTAAAGCCTCACGCCCGCTTCGCTCAAGGCGCAGAGCCGCCAAAGCAGTTCAAAGAATGAATCTCCATCTTCCGTCACTCCCGCGCAGGCGGGAGTCCAGTGGAACTTGCAAGTGCTCACAGAATGCCACTGGATTCCCGCCTGCGCGGGAATGACAGGAACATCGCATATGAAGATTAACTGCCCCAATTGAGAAATTGTCTTGTCGAATCGAAGCATACAAAGCGAATGAACAGAGCCAGTAAATCGGCGATCAATCAAACTTGCCGATCTGTTTGGTTGCATCGACAAGCACCATGGCGACGGTGTTCGCCAAGTTAAAACTGCGAATCGGCCCGAGGATGGGGATGCTGATGAGTCGGTCGGGGAATCGCTGATGCCAATGCTCCGGCAGGCCAGTCGTCTCGCGCCCGAAGACGAAAATATCTTCGTCGGCGTAGGTCTGTTCAAAGTATCGCGCCCTGCCGAACTTGGATACCAACCAGGGTTGGCGGTCTCCTAACCATTCAAAAAAGTCCGTTTCGGATTCATGGATGGTGTGTGTGAGGTTCGGCCAATAGTCCAGACCGGCGCGGCGGAAAGCCTGCTCGGTGAGTTCAAAGCCCAGTGGTTTGATCAAATGCAGATGTGCATCGAGCCCGACACACAGTCGGCCGATGTTGCCAGTGTTCGGCGGGATCAACGGTTGATAGAGAACCACGTGGAGCATGATGAATCGACGTCACTTTCATTGGGCAAAAAAAACTGCGACACATTCATCAGAACATGTCGCAGCACATTGTAGTGAGTTTTAAGCGTGATTCATGGATCAATCATCCGTTTTCTTGAGGTTGGTTTTTAAACTGTCCCAGAAGGTCTGGACCATCTTGCGATCTGCCTCAGGTGCGGTCTTGTCGATCTGGACAATGACCAGAATGCCTTTGCCTTCGCCCGAAGCGGTCACAACGTGACGGGTCATCTGCTCATTTTCAAAGCTGGCAATGGACTGCTTACCAGAGACTTCAGTGCCGTCAGAAAGCTTGTTGCTGTAGTCGGTGTCATCGAACTTATAGCCTAACTGTTTTTGTTCCTTGGACAATTCCTTGAGCATCATATTAATCAGCGAAGCAGGATCCATCACGGTGTAGTCCTGAACGATGATGGCTGTGCCATGCGCAGTGGACACCAACATCTGGTGAACCCCCTGGCCAAGACGCTGACGGGAAGGGGTGACTTCGTTGGGATGATCAAACGAGTACATATCAGTCTTGTAGGTAACGACCGCTTTCTTCTTGAGCGTGACGTTCAAGGCTTTGCCATCGGGCAATTGGATGCTGGCTTTTTCGTCCAGATCGACTTCGTATTCCTTGCCATCGATGACGAGGATATAGTTCCCAGCCAAAGCAAGATTGCTCAGCAAAAGGACAACAAACAGGCTCAAAAGGCGGACATGTTTCATAAGGTTCTCGTTTTCTATCACGGTAAAAATGTGAATGATGGACCAACGCACATTACCCCTGCAATGTGCGTTGAAATTATCAGCGAGCAAAATATTCGGAGCAAGCATACTGATGATCACATCACCAAAACGACATGCATCATGGTCATTTCAATTACTTGATGGGTGGGATGTAGTAGCTTCGCGAAATGCCTTCAATGTCATAGTGATAGTAGAAACAGCCTTTGTCTGCAGCCTCAATCGCTTCGAGCATGGCAGGCAGTTCTTCATGTGTGATGATGGTGCGCACCATGTTAAATGAATCACCAGTATGTCCGCCGACCCCCTGCTGCACGTTATATGTCCGGTGTTCGGAGGAAGCTTTTATGGCTTTACCGACCACTTCCGCGTTGCGTGTGATGACGGTGACAATGCAGAGTTTGAATTTACGGTAGAAGTTGTTGAGCGTCTCAGCACTGATGAAAATATAAATGCAGGTGTACATCAGCGTGTTGATGACCGACTCAAACGAGCCGTTCTTGATCAGGTCCATCATCAAACCGAACCCCGTTGAGACAATCGCAGCGATGATCGCAATCGAGCCCACCGGTTTGAGATATTTCACTGCAAAATAGGCACCCAGTACGTCTTCATCACCTGTCGAACCGCGATAACGAAATGCCATCGCCTTGGCCCAACCGGCGAGGAGTCCGCCGAAGATCACCAGGATCATGCGTTCGTTCTGAGGTTCGGGGCTGGCAAACTCCAGGGGCGGTAACACCGTGAGCATCAACGTCACCATCATGACCACAATCAGTGACCGCATTGCAAAAATCTTGCTGACTTTCACAAACGCAAAACTCAAAAGCAGAACCTGAAAGCCCATGTACAACACGATAAAGAGCAGATCACTTTCAACGTAATAACTCAGTGCTGCAGAGATGCCTTCGGTACCTGTGAGAACCACTTTGGTGGGCAAGACGAAATATTTCAATGCGATGGCATAGAGCGCTCCTGCCAATAGCAGAATGCCGTAGTCCATACAAACGCGCGTCCCATGTTTATCAAGCATGGGTGCATTCTATAACAGAGTTGGCTTGGAATGATCAGGACTTTAGTGCAGCCACCAACTGATCAACTACTGCATCCATCTTGACCAGTTCACCCTTGGGGCCATTGGAACCGTCGCGTGCTTTGAGTTCGACGGATGCTTCAGCCAGGGCTTTGTCACCGAGTGTGATGCGATAGGGAATGCCGATGAGGTCAGCATCTTTGAACTTCACACCAGGGCGTTCGTCGCGGTCATCAATGAGCACATCAATGCCCTTGGCTTCGAGTTCGACGGCAAGCTTGTCTGCAACTTCCGCTGCCTGACCAGCATACTTGATCGGGGTGATGAGGACTTGATACGGCGCGATGCTGGCGGGCCAGATAATGCCGTTCTCGTCATTACCACCCTCACGTTCGATCGCTGAAGCAAGGATGCGGTTCACACCAATGCCATAACAGCCCATGATGGGATTCACACGTTCGTTGGCTTCGTTGACCACTTCGATTTTCAAAGCCTTGGTGTACTTGTCACCGAGTTTGAAGACGTGGCCGATCTCGATGCCCTTGGTCATCTGCAACACACCACCGTCGTTCTTGGGTGATGGGTCACCGTCGACTGCGTTACGGATATCCGCAACGCTCACATCCGCGCCCGCGTCGGTCACATCACGCTTCCAGTTAAAATGCTTGACGTGGTGATCCACTTCGTTGGCACCGGTCACCCAGAAACCACCTTGGGCTGCATCGGGATCAACAAAGAGTTTGACATCGTTACGACCAACAGCCACCTGCGGGCCGACGAAACCAATCGCAAAGCCTGCATTGCGGGCTTCCTTTTCGTCCGCCATTTCCAGATCACTGACGCCCGCTGCCTTGCGGAGTTTGGCTTCGTTGAGTTCATGATCGCCACGGATCACGCCGATGATCCATGTGTCGCCGGACTTGCAGACGAGGGTCTTGAGCATGTTCTGTGTTTTGAGCTTGGTCTTAAGCTGCTTCTTGAAAAACGTGCAGACGTCTTCAATGCCCGGGCAATCGGGCGTGTTGATCGCTTCCAGATCACCGGTGGGGTCACCAGCCAATTCGCTGGCACGTTCGCCGATTTCGCATTTTTCGACGTTGGCAGCATAGTTGCCTTTGTCACTCTTGAGAATGAAGTCTTCACCGGTGGGTGAGGGCACCATGAATTCATGTGAAGCGTTGCCACCGATGGGACCCGCTTCAGCTTCGACTACTTCGTAAGGCACGCCACAGCGTTCGAAGATCCGACAGTAGGCAGCGTACTGCTTGTCGTAGGTCTCCGAGAGAGAGCCTTGGCCTTCGAGGTTCAGGTGGAAGGAATACGCATCCTTCATCTGAAACTCACGCGAACGCAGCACGCCAAAGCGCGGGCGGAACTCATCGCGAAACTTGGTCTGTATTTGGTACAGCGTCTTGGGCAGATCACGGTAGGACTCAATGAACGCACCACAAAGATCGGTGATGATTTCCTCGTGGGTCGGACCCAGTGCCTGCTGACGCCCGTGACGGTCTTTGACGACGAAGAGGTTATCGCCATAGGCTTCGCGACGTTGAGTCTGTTCCCAGAGTTCGATGGGCTGCAAGGTGGGCATGAGCACTTCCACGCCGCCAGCTTTATCCATTTCTTCACGGACGATCTGCATCGCCTTTTGCAACGCACGCAGACCCAGCGGCAAATAGGTGTACACCCCCGAACCGAGCTTGTGAATCAAGCCAGCCCGGATCATCAGTTGATGCGACGGAACCACCGCATCTGCCGGAGCTTGACGGGCGGTGGGGATGAGTGTGTTGGACCATTTGGTAGCCATAGCTGTCACCTTTGCAAATTCGGACATACCCAATCGGTATGCTATTGACCGCGTCGCCAATGCTTTTGAATCTTTCAACTTAGCACCCGCGTACACAAGCAACCGGATGTTCAGTGGCGATTGGTATAGACGGGCATCTTAGCACAAAGCAATCGTAAACGTGAACCGCCCAGACGCTGAGGACGCAGGGTTAAGACTTGATGATGCTCAGGCGAGTCGCGGTGTGTCAACGCGGGATTCGACGAAGTCGAACATCAACTCACAAAATAGCAAAATCAAAGGCAACTTGAGCTTCACTCAATCCCGCGTAGACACGATGCAACTTGCCTGAATATCTCCTGACTTTGCTCTGAATCTGTATTCATCTGTGGCAAAATTGCCTTGTAACGAAAAACGTAACTCAGCGCAACGGATGCATGTTTTTGGCTTTGCGATCACGGTTCACCATTTCCAGTGATCTCGGTTCATTTTTAAGGAACTTGACCAACTGAGATGTGCTACAGCCGAGACGTGAGCCGGTCTTGCGGGGATCGAGCTTGGTGAAATAGAGGTTGTCGAGTACTTCTGCCAACACTGCGGGGAAGTCCGTGTGAGCAGGGTTCACTTTGATGCTGCCCTGGATAAACCGGGATTGGACGAGATCACTGGGCGGGTAAATGGGATCACAGCGGACTTGTAACGCCAGATTCACCCGCAGGCGAAAGAGCGCCACTTTGCGGTTGGCAATCTGCTCGCGTCGCTCGGATGCCTGGCCGGTGATGCCGGTGGGTTCATGGGTGAGAATGACAGCGGTGGCAACCTTATTGCGATGCTGCCCCCCGGGACCGGTGCCACGCGTTTGTTTGAGTGAACACTGCTCATAAAGCTGATCAGGGTTCATGGCGGCGGGATGAGGGTAAGTGTCGGACATTGGATTTTCGGATTTCGTCAATATCTTAAACCGCTTGCGGTTTAGCGCGTCAACTCAGAGACATCAAGTACATGGGTGTTTAGTGATTGGCGGGGAGCGCTAAACCGCAAGCGGTTAGACGCGTTTGACAACAATTGCGGTCCAGTCGTCAGCCTGGGGTTGGGTTGGGGCGTAGTCCAGTAGCGCCTGGACGAGGGCCTTGATGATGGTGTCGGCTGAGTCGTTACAGTGCTTGCGTACGACTTCCTGAACACCTGATTCTCCGAACATGTCCTTGGTGCTGCCGGGCTTCTGGCATTCGAAAAAACCGTCGGTGAGCAGGATGAAAATGTCCCCCTCTCCCATGGCAAAGGGTTCAACCACGTCATGCGGGATCGATGCCATGATGCCCATGGGCATGCCTGAGGCGTCGCGCGTCTCAAAGCTGTCCTCAGCAGCGTGGTAACACATTAGCGGTGCCTGCCCAGGTGCTTCATAATCGATTTCATGCTTCTGCGGATCGAGGATGCCAAAGAAGGCGGTGATGAAACGACTGCCGCCGAGGTCTTCTTCGAGTTGGCTGTCGATGTGCTGTCGCAGGGTATGCAGATCGGTGCCCAGGCGAAGTCCCATGCGGAACATGGCGCGCATCTGCGTGACCGACAACGCGGGGCCAATGCCATGCCCTGTTGCATCGGCAAGCATCAATAGCACCGGCGAGTTGGGATCGTCCTCTTGGGCATCATCGCGCGACAGGCGGACGACATCAAAAATATCGCCCCCCGTCTGATCCGCAGGTTGGCTGAATGTGGCAATGTCATACCCCGTCACCACAGGCAACGCCGAAGGCAGAACCCCCATCTGGATATCACGGGCCAGATTCAGATCCTGTTCCATGCGGATTTTGACCTGCTGCTCTGCGAGGAGTTGGGCGCGCTGGATGGCGACGGCTGCCTGCCCCGCCAAAGCCAACGCGATCTGCTCGTCTTCGTCATCAAAGTGACCCCGCTGGGCGTTGAGCATCTGCATCACTCCGACGAGCTTGTCCTCAAGTCCGACCAGCGGCACGGTGATCATGCTATTCGTGCGATACCCCGTCTTGCGGTCAATCTCCTGATTGAAGCGGCCATCCGCATAACAGTCGGGAATGTTGAGTACATCACGCTTGCTGGCACACTCACCGGCAAGCCCCTGATCCGCACAAAACCGCAACGCCTCCAAACCCGTCCCGGTGATCATGTAAAGCTCATGGGGTTGCTGGTCATACAAAAACACCGACCCGCGATCCGCCTGAAGCACATCACGCCCCGCCTCGATCACCGCATCAAGCAGTTCGCACAACGGACAAGGCGCAGCCAACCGACGGGCAACTTCCAGCACGCGCAGCATGCTCTTTGCACGGTCGAATTGTTCAGAGTCATTCAGCATGGCCACCACGACAATCAAAGACAGATACCCCTGTCAGTCAGACATCATAACGTAATGCTTCGAAATAGACGAAATTTTTCACCTGTAAATATCTGTTGCATTTCAGGTGAGCCGCGTTGTGTCAACGCGAGATTGAGCGAAGCTCAACTGTGTGATTGTCAACGGTTTTGATATCTCATTGTCTCATTTTGACCTTTGGTCAAATCCGTGTTGACACAACGCAGCTCGCCTGCATTCAAAGAAATGACGTTGATGTCTTAGATCACACCACCTGCAAAGCGCAGACCGTCCCATCAATCAACTTACCGTCAGCACCGACTTTGACTTTGGTGCCCTTGCGATGTTTGCCCCATTTGACCATCGCAAAACCCACGGCATTCTGACCGGCAAGCGGTGCACAGGTCGATGATGTCAATGCACCCACCACATCACCGGCTTCATCCTGCAACTGCGTCCCGGCGATCGGCAGGTCCGTGCTGTCGAACTTCACACCCACGAGTTTACGCTTGGGATGACCCCGTGATTCCATGCGAGCAACGACTTCCTGCCCAAGATAACAGCCCTTGGTGAAACTCACCGTCTGCTCAAGCAGACTCGTTTCATGCGGCAAACAGTCCGGCCCGTAGTCCACGCGGAACATCGGCACGCCGGACTCAATTCGGGCAGTGTTAAATGCTGACCAACCAATCGACCGGCCGACCAGAGCACGCTTGGGCGAAGTCGGATTCTCACCTTCGGATTGATCAATATCAGGCACGATCCCGCCCACCTGCTCGGTGAGTAAGGCATAAATCGCATCCATGTCCTCAGCTTTAATCAGCACGGTCAAACCCAAGGTATTACCCAGGTCTTCACGGATCACAAGACATGGCTTGTCTGCCAAAGTGATCTGGGTAAAGGCTTGGGGGTCAAGATCGATGATCTCTTTACAGCCACAGGCAGACTCAAGCGCACGCAGCGCCATGGGACCGAAAAGTCCGACGATTTCCCATTGCTCAGTGATGTCGGTTAAGTCCACATCTTCGGTGAACACATATTTTTCCAACTCGCTGGCAACGTAGCCGGTGGCATAACGATCCATGAGCATCAGGCAGTTGCCTTCCTGCTGACAAATCACCATGTCCGCATCAATGCGCCCCTGCTTGCTGAGCAGAAAACACCGGCGCGTCTGGCCGACGGACAGTGAAACCGTGTCATGTGAGACCATGTTGTTGAGAAAGGCAAGGCGATCCGTGCCACCCACATTCACCAGGCCAAGCCAGGGCATATGCAAAATTCCAACGCCTTTGCGAATCGCTGCATACTCCGCTTCGTAATGCCCAAAGCTTTCCACCACCTCAACCGCACCCTCTTCAGGGCCGAAGCTCATCCAGACAGGGTTGGTTTGATCGAGTCGTTGCTTAAGGGCACTTTGCATGAATGGTTCTCGGGAAACAATATTGATCGTCCAATAGAGAATGCTAAAACAACGCAGGCCGATCAGCAAACCGCGGTGTCCTTTCTGAACACGATTCTGATTGGTACGTTAAGCGCGTGTTTCAAGTTAAAGACGCTCATAAGCCGAAGTTGTACTTATGAAATCAACCACGTTAATTGCCATCCTCATGCTCGGTTGTCTGTCCCTGATGCTGCTGCCGGGTTGTTCCAGCGGTTCGCCGGTGAGTAATGTCCTGGCCAAAAAGGGCACCGAAGTCACCCTTGTCCGCCAGTCCGTCAAGGTCGAACCGCAGCGTGTGGTCGCTGAGACGCAGAACACGCTTGCCCAATTGCGACTGCAAAATATCAAGCCCAACATCACCGCAGTGGATGCTGTGTTCGAGTTCTCCAGCGCACGTGGGCGTCAGTACCGCCTGATCGTCACCGGCACGGGACTCAACCACACCCGCATCGAAATCCTCGGTCTCAAAGACTCCGTCGACAAGGAGCAGGCCAACCTCATTTACCAACAGATCGAACGCAATCTCTTTGTGAACCGATGAACCTGAGCATCGTCCATGGTGATCTGCTGGATCAGGATGTTGATGTGATCGTCAACGCCTGGAACCGGAACATCATCCCGTGGTGGTTACTATTGCCACAAGGTGTCAGTGGCGCGATCAAGAAACGCGGCGGCTATGCCCCTTTTCGCGAACTCGCCAAACTTGGGCCGATCCCGTTGGGACACGCGGTCATTACCTCTGCTGGCAAGTTACCTCACAAAGCCATCATCCACGTCGCGGGTATCAACCTGCTCTGGCGCTCCAGCGAACGCGCCATCCGCGACAGTGTCCGACATGCCTTGGCCCTGGCAACCGAGCATCACTTCCAATCCATCGCCCTGCCCCTGATCGGTGCAGGAACAGGTGGCAGCAAGCAACAACAAGTCCTGGCGATCATGCAGGACGAACTGGGCAAACTACACTTCGACGGAGACGTGCGAGTCGTGTGTTACCGGTGAATCATGCAGATGCTCGTGCAGTCGAAACATTCTTTCTTAACCAGACGCCCCACCTAGCCAACACTGCCCCAATCCCCCCAAACCGACCTCAACAAAAAAAGTTCACGTTTGACATGTTTTCGGGTAGAATGGCTGGGCTATGGCCAACGCGACGTATAACCTGGCGATTGAGACCTCCAGCCGACAAGGCGCCATTGCCCTGGGTAAAGGCGATCAGTTGCTTTGCGCGATCGAGCTTCCCACGCCGCGGCGACATCGGGTGGACCTGATGCCTTCGGTTGCCAAAGTCTGCGAAGACAACGGGATCAAGCCTGCGGACATTGCGGAAATTTACGTCTCCATCGGTCCGGGCTCGTTCACGGGGCTGCGTATCGCGGTCACCACCGCCAAGGTCATTGCCATGATCACCGGCGCGAAAATCGTCGCGGTCCCCACGATTGACGTGGTGGCCCGGAATGTCGAAAAATCCGATGCGACCCTGGCAGTCGCAATCAACGAAAAGCATGGCACCGTTTTCGGTTGCCTGTACAAGCACAACGGTGATCGCTGGCAAGCGACCTGCGATGCTGATGTGCAAACCCTCGAGCAATTGCTATCCGGCGCAACCGGACAGGTACAGTTGCTTGGTGAAAAATTACCGCCGGTTCCCTCGCGTGAAGGCCTGGTGGTGCTCGACGTTTTACTTGCCAAACCACAAGTGAAGCACGTCTGGCAAATCGGTCAACAACTGGCAAGTGACCAGCAGTACATTGATGCTTACGCATTGGTGCCGCTGTATGCCCGTGAACCAGAGGCGGTCAAGCTCTGGGAGCAAAACAAGCACAAGCGAGTAACCCGCTCATGATGCCCAAAGTCGTTATCGTCGGACGCCCCAACGTGGGGAAAAGTTCATTATTCAATCTCATGGCCGGTCGTCGGATCAGTATCGTCGACCCCACCGCCGGTGTGACGCGAGACCGTGTCAACGCCATCATCGAATTGCCCCCTGCAACCAGGGGCGGTGAGTCTCCCGTGGTCGAAGTGTACGACACGGGTGGTTACGGCATTGAAGACTCCCAGAATCTCACCACGTCCGTCGAACGCCAGATTGCCAACGCCATCGGGGATGCGGATTTGATCATGTTCATCGTCGATGCTCAGACGGGCATTCTCCCATTGGATGAACAGGTCGCCAAACTCCTGCGAACCGGTGGGGCGGACCTGAGCAAAGTCATGCTCGTCTGCAACAAGGTGGACGGCCCGAAACTGGAGATGGAAGCTGCTGACTTCATGCGGCTTGGCTTTGGTGAACCGGTGATGATCTCCGCTGAAACCAAGCATCTGAAGACCAGCTTCCTTGATGCCATCCGTGATGCAATCGACTTTGAAGCCATGGCAGCGCAAGGTAAGTCCGACCGCAGCCTTGATCCGGGGATCCAGATTGCCATCGTCGGTAAGCGTAACGCAGGCAAGAGTACACTCGTCAACGCCTTTGCCGGTGAAGAGCGCGTCATCGTCAGCGAGATCGAAGGCACGACACGTGACAGCGTCGACGTGCGCTTTGAAGTCAACGACAATGTGTTTACGGCTATCGACACTGCGGGTGTGAAAAAGCACAAGTCCATCAAGGGTGATATCGAATACTACTCGCATCACCGGTCACTGCGTGCCATCCGCCGCGCTGATGTCGTGCTGTTTATGATTGATGCGTCACTACCGATCAGTAGTGTCGACAAGCAGCTTGGCAATGAAGTGCTCAAACACGATAAGCCGACCATCATCGTCATCAACAAATGGGATTTGGTCCCCAAGGAAACGACGCAGGAAGACTATGCTGAGTATCTGGATGATGCGCTCAAGGGTCTGGACTTTGCACCGATCGTCTTCCTCAGTGCCCAGAAGGCTGAAGGTCTCAAGCAGGTGTTGGCGATGACCAAGAACCTTTACGAGCAGGCAGGACATCGCGTACCGACCGGTGAACTCAACCGCGTGATCCGTGAGATCATGACGCGTCGTTTGCCCCCTGCCAACAAGGGGCGTCGTCTGAATGTGTTCTATGTGACACAGCTTCAAACCTACCCGCCGACGATTGGCTTGTTCGTCAATCACCCGGACCTGTTTGATAACAATTACGAACGGTTCATGATCAACAAGATGCGTGACGAACTGCCGTTCTCCGAGGTGCCGATCAAGCTGCTGGTCCGAGGCCGCAAGGAAATGCCGGACAAGTCGTAAAATAACGCATTTTGCTGCATCGCTCGCGAAGCGCTTGGTTCATGGCAAGTTCACGGTGGCGCGCATCACAAGTGATGCGGCTAAATCACAAATGCACATACCGGTCAACCGGAGTTTCCCATGCCCATTCGCACAATTGCTGTTCAATTGGATGATGCCCAATTCGCGGAGATTTATCGCACCGTCGATGGCATTGATTTATCCATCCATTTTCTGATCCCCGACCATCTCACCGGCCCGACACCCGCGGTGGTGTTCTACTTCGGTGGGGGTTGGCGCAATGGCACGATTGAACATTTTCACCCGCAGGCGACGTATCTCATGCAGCGTGGTCTGATCTGCTGCATCGTCGAGTACCGCATCAAATCAAAACACGGTGCTACGCCTTTTGACTGTGTCGAAGATGCACGCTCGGCGATGCGTTATGTCCGCAAACATGCTCATCGTCTTGGCATCGACATCAATCGTATCTGTGCTTCGGGGGGCAGTGCAGGTGGTCACCTTGCAGCCAATACCGCGTTGGCAAAAGACTGTGATGCGCCGGATGACGATCTATCCATCGACCCGACACCCGCTGCCATGTTCCTGTTTAACCCGGTCCTCGATACCGTCGTGGAGAGTTGGTTGTCACGATCACACAACGACACCATCTCCGGTTTGCTCGAAGACTTCGGCGAGCGGGGCAGTGATGTCTCACCGATACATCAGGTAAGACCTGGTTTACCGCCGGTGAAAATCGTGCATGGGGAAGATGATGTCACCGTCCCGCATGATCAGGCAGAGATTTTCACGCAACTGATGCAACAGGCTGGCAATCAATGTGAGTTGATCAGTTACCCCGGCAAAGGCCACGGGTTTTTCAATCTCCGTGATGGGCGCAACGTCGAACTTTTTGCGGACACCCTCGGGCATATGGAACAGTTCCTGATCCAACTGGGTTGGCTTGACGATCAATCCTTCGTCAATGAATACGCACAGTCGCTGTCATAGAATCTTTCGAACAATCCAAAAGCCGAGTCGCTCCTGCGGCACGGGTTGCCTTGCACACATACTTCAATGCAACCCG
>PAIY01000116.1 GCA_002704825.1 Phycisphaeraceae bacterium | reverse complement strand
CCATCGAATGCTGATCATCGTTGGGAAGCGTTGTTAGCGGACATGTATCGTATGGGGCGTGAGATTTTCTATTGCCCTGAAGACGTCAAACGCCGCGTCACCGACTGGGACACGGATAACCGTTACATCTCCATGGGCTACAACATCGAAGGTCTGGGCTTTAGCGGGGGGTCAAACAAGAATCCCTTCACCGGTGCCAGCCAAAATGAATTCAGCGCACGATTGGATTTGATCAACAAACCGGGGAACACGCTGGTGACACTCGATGCCTACAAACCCCAATCCACCAGCGTTGCCAATCAGCGCGATCGCGGGTACTACGTCGCTGTCCCCGAGCAATACATGTGGTCAGACTTCCAGCCGCGCGCACGTCATGATGGTGTGAATGTGGTCTTCATCGACGGCCACGCCAAACGCATGCTGCTTGAGGACACCGTCCAACCTGATCGCCCCACCGAAGCGGTGGACATCAACAAATACTCGATCTGGAGCCCGGTTTACTGATTGAAGTTGCAATATATTGCCACGCTTGTTCCCATATCGTCATTCCCACGAAGGTGGGAATCCAGTGGCATTCTCAACACACATGCAAGTTCCACTGGACTCCCGCCTGCGCGGGAGTGACGGATGATGACATGTGTCTGAATGAAGTTCCAAATTTACAGGCAAAATCTGCCTTACCCCCACTGTCCAGCAAGCAACTGATCAATCGCGTAGGCCACGCCGTGTTCGTCATGGCTTAACGTTTGATGATTGGCAGCAGCCTTGACCGCATCAATCGCGTTGCCCATGGCAATGCCACAACCGGCTTGGGTAATGGCAGCAATGTCATTGATCTCATCGCCGATCATCACGATCTGATCCAACTTGATTTCTTCCTGCCCTGCAAGCCAACTTAGCCCGCGCCATTTATCGACACTGGCGCCGAAGATTTCCAGGATAAACACACACTCATTGGGATCGGGTTGATGGACCGCTTCAAAGCAGTGCATATTCACCTGCGAACCCAGGCGTTTTTCAATTTCCTGACTCGCTGCCATCGCACGGGGACCATTGGCAACCATCCCCACACGCAGCGCATGATGCAGGTCATCAAGCGAAATGTCTTTTTTGAAATAGGTGACGATCTGAGACTCCCCGAACCACCATTGCGTATTGTGCGTGAGAGTGCCGTTGCCGGTGACCAGGTAGTCATAACCGGTGATATGACGGTCGGTGAGAATGAGCACCGCTTCAGGCAGGTCGCGGAGTTTTTCAACAATCTGCATCGACACATGCGGCTCAATCATGGCAAGGTCCACCGACTGCCCGCTTTGAATGTCCGCAATCATCGCGCCGGTGGTAAAGATGCCCAGGCCCGGATTGGGGAAGTTGACGAGTTGACGAATGGACTCTTTCCACGAACGCCCGGTGCAGGGCACGACCATCACACCCGCATCCTGCGCACGTTGGATAGCTGCAACATTCTCCGGGCTGATCTGCCCCTCGGTATTGAGCAGTGTGCCATCCAGATCAAGACCAATCATGCGATACTTCATAGACCATCATGATAACGAGCATGATTCAAACACGACAGCCGAGTGATACCGTACACATGGCCGAGTCATCTTGACTCGGTTGCCGTGGATGAATACCAATCCCGGCCAAAACGCGTGTGTTACATCAAATTGAGCATCGGAAGTGAATCCGATGCAGTTGCCTTGAGGAGTTTTCAAACCTATAGCGCATTGACAAACAGTGCTCAATCATGCACACGTTCTTTCGAGCAACTCGCATAAACAACCGCCCACTTCCGTCACTCCCGCGCAGGCGGGAGTCCAGTGGACCTTGCAAGTGTTCACAAAATGCCACTTGATTCCCGCCTGCGCGGGAATGACGAATCGAATTGTTGCCAGGCAACGAATGACATGAACTGCTCTGGCGGGTTTGGTTTAATTGGCAAGATGTCGATTAGTTGGGAAGATTGTCCCGGTCAAAATAACCAAGTCATGTAGCAAGATTTTCATCACGCATGAATCTGCGTCACCACATCGACATCAGGTCGTGTGGCTTTGCCCTGTTCATGCCCATCGACATGCCAGCAGCTTGCCCAATGACCGGGTGTGATTTCGCGCAATGGCGGGTCGTTGGCAGTGCAATGCTCATCGCCTTGAAAACTCCGACAACGCGGGTGAAACGGGCAACCGCTGGGCAGGTCCGCAGGATTGGGGACATTGCCTTCAATCGTTCGCAGGCGATGTTTGGATGAACCCAAAATCGGCATGGAATCAAACAAGCCTTGCGTGTAGGGATGCAACGGATTTTCAAACACGTCATGAACACTGCCATACTCGACGACGCGGCCGGCATACATCACTGCAACCACGTCCGCGTTCTCAGCGACCACGCCAAGGTCGTGCGTGATGAGCATGATACTCATACCACGCTCCGCCTGGAGTTTGCGGAGCAATTCGAGAATCTGTGCTTGAATCGTCACGTCCAACGCCGTCGTCGGCTCGTCAGCCAAAAGCAATTTGGGTTGGCAGGCCAATGCCATGGCAATCATCACACGCTGACGCATCCCGCCGGACATCTGGTGCGGGTAGACACGCAAACGTGATGCGGCATCTGCAATGCCCACGTCCGCCAGAGCCTGCACTGCAATGTCCACGGCTTCGGACCGCGAGACTTTCTGATGCAGCAGGATCGCTTCGAGAATCTGCTCGCCCACGGTGTACACCGGATTCAGCGACGTCATCGGCTCCTGAAAGATCATGGCAATGTCATTACCACGAATTTTCTGCATCTGTTTTTCAGAGTATTTGAGTAAGTCAACCGGCTGACTTAGCGAAACAGGGTCTGACCCCGTTTCACTAGATGACCCCGTTTCACTAGACGGAGTGGGGTTCCACCAGATGCTTCCCGACTCAAATCGACCGGGAGGCGTTGGCACCAATTGCAAGGTCGACAGCGCGGAGACCGATTTACCGCAACCTGATTCACCGACCACGCCCAGTGTCTGCCCGGGATAGATCGACAGATTCACCCCATTGACTGCACGCACGCGACCGGCAGGCCCGTCGAAAGAGACAGCCAGATTCTCAACGCGGAGGAGTGGTTGTGGTTTGTCATGCTGCGTCATATTCTTGCCCTATACGTCTGTGGCTTCTGAAACTTCCGGGGGTTCCGGGTGTTCCGGGGGTCAGAGTTGTGCTGCCTTTTTGAGTTGGGGGTCAATCGCGTCACGCAAAGCTTCACCCACGAGGTTGTAGGCAAAGACGGTAAAGAAAATCGCAAAGCCCGGATAGATGGCCATCCACCACGTGAACACGCCCCCCTGCCCGCGTGCCTGGTTGAGCATCTGCCCCCAACTTGGTTCTTCCACAAGTCCGAGTCCCAGGAAACTCAGCGTACTTTCGGTGAGAATCGCACCAGCAACGCCAAAGCTCGCACTGACCAACACCGGCGTCACACCATTGGGAAGCATGTGTTTGAACAACACCGACCGCAGTGGCAAGCCACAGGCAATCGCAGCCTGCACAAAATCCTGTTCACGCAATTTCAAAAACTCAGCACGTGTAAACACCGCATACCCCACCCAACCGGTGAGCCCGAGAATGATCATCATCAGGTACAGGTTGCGTCCATAAAACGCGACGAATGTGATGAGCAGGAAAATCGTGGGGATCGCGGAAAAGACTTCGACCAAACGCATGCCAAGTAAGTCCACCCAACCTGAGAAATAACCCATGAGTCCGCCGATGATCACGCCGATGCAGATGGCAATCCCCGTCGACAAAAATCCGACCGCTAACGCAATGCGGCAGGCATGAATCATGCGACTGCACAGGTCTTCGCCATCACCTGTCGTCCCCATCCAGTGTTTGCCAGATGGTGAAAGAAAACGTGTCTCTTCCAACTCCCGAAACCGATCTGTCGGTGAGTATGGCACGATGGTCATCACCGCCCACTGAGCTTCGTCTGCGGCCAACGCTTCACGGTATTGACTGTAGACGATGGCTTGCGGGGGCTTGATCAAAATAAGTGTCATGATGGAAACCACCACACCGATCCCAAGAAAAATCAATACCCGTTTACCAAAATGGGTTCGTTTAAAACACAGCAAAATCGCTGCGACCAAGGTCATTGCAAGAATGATCACATCCGCAGCCGTGAGATGTTTGAGCATCGGACTTGATACGCCGTCCGCTGTCTTCCAGAGAATCGGATGACTCGATGCAAGCAATGGACCGAAGATCGCCATGAATGCCACGAGCCCAATCCATGCAAGCCCAATCCTCGCGCCCCAACGTCCGGTCATATCCAACAACACCCCCGCGAGAAAACTCCGCGGGCGCTTGGCTGGCAACGGTTGAGGTAGAGATTGTGGGTCGTTTACGGCGGTCATCGTTTAGGCATAATCCTTATTCATAACTCACACGTGGGTCGGCCATGGCATAAAGCACGTCACGCATGATCTCACTGGCTAGTCCAATCAACCCGCCGATGAGCGTGGTGCCCATCAGCAGTTCACGGTCTTTCATAAACGCAGCCTCGACACCAAGCTTGCCCATCCCAGGGATCGAGAAGATGTTCTCCACAATCACCGAGCCCACAAACAACGCGGGGATGATCGACGCTGCCACGGTGATCAAAGGCAACAAACTGTTGCGAAACACATGGCGAAACAGCACGTCATGTTCACTGACACCTTTGGCACGCACCGTGCGGACATAGTCGCTGCGGATGTTATCCAGCACCGAACCACGCATCAGTTTGGAGAGCACGGCAAACCCGCCATAGGTCAAACAAAACACCGGCAAAACCAAATGCCAGATCGTGTCCAGCAAATACCCACGCTCAAAACCATTACCAGTAAACGCAGGCAAAAACCGCATGCTGTCGGCCTCAAGTGAATGTAACCCCGCAGTCGGGAACCACCAGAGATACTGCTTGTTGGCAAGGTACGAAATCAACAACACCCCTGCCAGAATCACCGGAAAACTCCAGAGCGCGATCATGGTAAACCCGCTGGCAATGTCGAACCATTTGCCGCGATGTCGTGCTGCGTAAATACCCGTGAGAATCGCAATGCAGTAAATGATCGGGATGGTGATGACATTAAGCAGCACCGTCACCGGCACAGCTTGAGCCAACATCTGCGTCACCTTGCGACCACGCAGTGATTGCCCCAGGTCCGGCCACTTGATTGCAGGTCGGCTAAAGAGAATCCGCTGACGCCCTGCCAACTGTGATTGCAATAGGCTGCGGAGTTCACGCTGTTGATTGAGCTTCGTTTCCGCTTTGGTCACGCGGTTCAGATCACGCTCAAGAATGTTCGGGCTCAACTGCTTGATCCAAGCGAGTCCCGCATCAACATCCACAAGCAATTCACGCACCACCGACACCGCATCGGTCGGCTCGATGTCCTTGTACTTGGCCATGTTCAAAACCAGGTCATCCAACGCGCGTGGCGTGCCGAGTTTCGGAAGTAAGTCATCTGCGGCGATCACGTCGGACATCGCCTGCATCTGCTCATCGGTAAATGTCAGTTGCGAGGTATTGAGAAAACCAACGGGGGAAACCTGATTCACCCAACGTCCGTACTGCACAATGGCAGGTTGATCCAAACCGTAACGTCGTTCGAAATACTCACGGATTCGGCGGGCTTCATCGCCTTCGGTTTGGGCGCCCTGCTCATTGAGAACATTGCCACCAAAACCGCCCGGTGCAAAAGCCATGACAAAGAACACCACCGCCGTCACGCCAATGAGCGTGGGGATCATGAGTAAAAGTCGGCGGATGATGTAAGTCAGCATGGTGGTTTTCGTTTTAAACCGCCAAGACGCCAAGAACGCCAAGGTCGGAAAGAGAGTCTCAAATCAATTGTTCATCAACCGTATTGCCAACATCACACAAGTTAAAATCTCAGATTGAACTTGGCGTCCTTGGCGTCTTGGCGGTTATCTGCCTTTTAAAAAAATCACAAGCCCCAACGTTGCAATTTACGGGGGACATACCATTCTTCCACGTCGTTGATGCCGGTCTTTACACGCAGGACATTCTTGACGCGCTTGTCCATGAAGAGCACCGCCTTGGTGGTCCAGAGGAACGTGTAGGGTTGGTCTTCATGGAGGATCGCATGAACCTTATGCCAAAGTGCCATGCGTTTGTCTTCATCCATGGTGATGCGGGCTTCGTCGATGAGTTTGTCCAGGTCTTTGTTGATGTAGTGAATATAATTGTCACCACCATCAGCCACCTGATCGGAATGGAAAATCTGGTTGGGATCGCCTTCAATCGTACCTGACCAACCCAATGTCATCGCATCAAACTGACGCTGCCCGATGCGCTGGATCATGATCGACCACTCCAACGGATCCGGCTCCATGGCAATACCCGCTCGTGCGTAGGCATCCTTGAGATAGAACGCCATCTGTTTGTAGTTTTCACTGGAAGCTGGGTAGATGAGTTTGAAGGTGAACTTTTTGCCGTCAGCAGACTCGATCACACCATCACCATCACGGTCTTCAAAGCCAGCTTCCTTGAGCAGTGCCTTGGCTTTGTCCGGGGCGTAAGGCCAAAGTTCGACATCAGGATTGGCCTGCTTGCCCAGGCGATGGAACGGGCCACTGCATGGCGTTGCCAATCCGACCATCAGATTTTTGGACATCTGGGCGCGGTTGGTGAGCATGGTCATGGCCTGACGCACACGCTTGTCCGCGAAGATGGTTGGCTTGCCTTCCTGCATCTGATTCCAGGCAATGTAACGATACCCGCCGGTGATGGTTTCAAACTCAAAGAGTTGTTTTTCCTTGAGCAGTTGTTCGTCTTCCTTGAGGGCAACATACTGTTCAGGTGTCGGGCCGTAGCGGTCGAGTTCACCGTTTCGGAAGGCAACCAGTCGTGCGTTGTCATCGAGAATTTCGCGGTAAACGATGCGGTCAATTGCGGGTGCAACGCCCCAATACTTGTCGTTGCGAACCAGTTCGATCTTGCCTTCGCCGGGCTTCCAATCCAGTGGGTTGTCCGCCAACTTGTACGGGCCGGTGCCGAAGAGTAAACCGGTGGATTCGTTGAACTGGGCTTCAGTGAATTGGCCGTAAAAATGCTTGGCAAGGATCGTGATCCCTGCACAGACATCAAAGCCCTTGAAGTAGGTTTCCTTGAGTTTGAAAGTGACTTCATACGGGCCGTTGGCTGTGACCGATTCGACCTTGTCGTAGTAAGCACGATCGCGCGGTGCTGCAACTTTGGGATTCATGATCCAGTCGAAGCTGAAGACCACGTCTTCTGAAGTGAACGGCTTGCCATCAGAGAAGGTGACGTTATCGCGAAGCTTAAAGACGATGGTCAAACCGTCATCGCTGATCGTCCAACGCTTGGCAAGCATGGGTTGCCACTCAAGTGTCATCGGATCACGATTGGCAAGCGACTCCATGACGTGGTCTTCAAGCACACGCTGGTAAACATCGGATGAGATCAACGGCGTGAGTTTGCTGACCGTCGAACCAAAGGGATAAATCACCCAGTCACCGGTGGCATAGTCCGGCTCATTCATCGGCGCAAGAATCCGTGCAAACGGTCCATCGGCATCGAGGTTGGTCTTGCCTGTTTGTGTGGTGGTTGTAACGTGTACACCAGATGCGAGCTTATTGGCAAGCTGGGTGAGTTCGTCACCTTGGGCATCCAATGTCGTCTGGATTTTGCTGAGTTTATCCCACTGCCGATCATCCTGGATCATCTTGAACCAGAGCGTGATGAGAATCGCCACAAGCAGCAGGCAGACGATCCAATCCTTCAAACCAAATCGGTTGTCCATGAACTGTCCTTCGCCAGTTAATTTCGAAGCTGTTTCAGTGATGAAGATTGTAACGCAAAGATGGACTTAGCGGTGAGATTTACGCGATCGCGGGTCGAGTTTATCGCGCAGGGCATCGCCGACAAAGTTGAGCCCCATCAACGTGAGTCCGAGTAACACGCATGGCCAGACCAACAGCCACCAGCGCGTAAACGAGCCAGTGAGTCCGATGCTCGCCAGTTGTTCGGTGCCTTCGGATGCCAGATTGCCCCAGCTTGGCATCGGTGCCTGGACACCAATTCCCAGGAAACTCAGGAAGGATTCCTGCAAAATGGCATTGGGAATGGTCAACGTCGCATAAACAACAATAGGACCGACCAAATTGGGTAATAAATGGTACCAAAACGTCCGAACGGGTCCGACACCACAGGCGCGGGCGGCTTCGATGAAGGGTTGCTCCCGGAGACTGAGTACCTGCCCGCGAATCACGCGCGCTAACGTCAACCAACTCACCCCGCCGATGGCAATGAGCAACGTCAGTAACTGTGACAACTGCACTGCCCATGTGTCGGGCATGACCCACTTGGCGACATGTTCAACAAAAGGTGACAACGCCAGATCAAGCAACACCACCAACAGGATGTAAGGCAGACCAAAAAGCACATCGACAATGCGCATCATCAATGCATCAACTCGGCCACCTGCATAGCCTGCGATCGTCCCCCAGGTCACCCCGATCCCCACGGAGATAATCGCAGCACAGATGCCGATCCCCAGACTAATCGCCCCACCGAGTAAACACCGCCAACCCAGTGATCGACCAAGGCCGTCACTGCCTAACCAGAATGTGCTTCCGGGGGCGGTGTTGATCAGTGTGTAATCCTGCGCGTCATACTGCTTCAGTGACCAGGGCAGACTCAACAGACATGGCAGTGCAATCCCAAGCAGCAGCACCGCACCAATCAAGCCGGCACTTAACCGCCACTTTGTTCGACGCTGAGGCAATGTACTGAGAATCGGCTCCATGAGGACATTGTAGCGACATGCCTTGTTGATGCTCGTTCTGTCCAACGACTCGCCAAGTTCGCGCTCAACAAAAAACAGTCGCTGGCATGATCACCAGCGACTGCATGAATTGAGTGTTGTGTTTTAATCGCCTGTTAATTCAATCACCAACCGACGGAGGAGTTCTTGCCTTGCTTGGTGATTTGTTTTTCATCTTCCCATACTGCCAGGCCGGTCTTCACGTCGACCAGTGACATCTGGAAGGTGAAGGTGGTTTGACGGATTTTGCCTGCTTCAGCCTTCTTTTCCAGAATTTTGAACGTCAGCGAGTAGTCGACCAACTGCAGTTCGGGGGTATACTGCGTGCGGTCTACTGCGGTGTTTTCGCGGGCATACTTCGAAGCAATGTTGCTTTCACCGCCTAGATCGCCCTTGTCATTGATGGTGACAATGGTCTGGGCGACACCGGCTTTATTGAGGGTCACACGGATTTTCTTGAGCACCTCATCACGGTCGATCTGCTGCGAGGTGTTGTTCACGTAGCGGTCGATGGCAATGACCGACGGACGCGAGATCATCTGTCCTGTGGCATCCATGTGACGGCCGAGTCTGCCAGAGTTGAGCAGCGATTGGGACATGGCGGCAGCGGCGTCGGCAGCATCCTGAATGTCCAAACGGCGGATGGTGGTGATCGTCTCGGGACCTGCCGGATCAATGCGGTGGGCACGTTCGCTTTCACAGCCGACTATCAAAAACAGACTGCCAATGGTCAAGGTGGCAACGAAGGTGCGAATAAGTGTATTCATGGTTAATTCCTTTGTGTATCGTACGAGCTTATTGGTCGGATATTACGTGTGATCAGCTGCCGGGTTCAAGCAATTTGAGTTTAAAATCCACGGTATTCTTTGTCGGAGCCATGCCCTGGATCATGCTGGTTTCACGGCCTGCCAGTGAGATTTGTTTCCAGGTTGAGAGCGGCGTGTCGATGAGCATACCTGCCTCGTCGAACCACTCAAAACGGTAGTTGAATTTCGCGCGTTTGTTGGTCCCGTTGTAAAGCTGGGCCTGAACTCGCAGAAAACCATCCGGTGTATGCGAGGAGATCAACTGCTGGAGTTGAGCTTTGTTGGACAGTGAATCGTCGGTGATCACGCGTTTGTCAAAGACGATGTGTTTATCAGCTTTTGACTCAGCGGGTTCGTAGGTATTGACGGTCTGACAGCCGGTCACCATCACGGCGAGCAGCACCAGTAGTGTTAATTGTGTAAAGCGGTTTGCCATGTCGAGCTTCCTTTCCCAAAAGAAAATTGCATGATGGTCATGGGGGTATGCGGTGCAATGCTGCGGACAAACACCACGTTGATTTTACCGGGAATCAAGGTGACCGGCGCGGGTGAGCCGGCATGGTCATCCAAATGAATCACACGGTCAGCAGGTGTGGGGAATCGGGCGACCTGAAACTGCTTGGGGAGCGATGACCAGCAGCGTTGGTCGGCTTCGTTGGTTGCGACCTGATACGCCCCGGCAGCAAGTCGGATTGCCAAAGCTTCCCAACTGTTTTGATCTTTGACGGTTTGCCTCAGACCATAGGCGATCGCTGCCTTGGATGCTGCGGAGATGATCGTGCGGGTGATCGTCACCGGCAATTCATTATCAAATTCCTGGGCAATGATGCTATCCATATCCGCAACCAACTGCGTGCCATAACGCTGGCCCTGAACATTGACATTGAGTTGTCGCAGGAAATTCGGATGCATCTCCAGGGTCGGGAAGTTGGCCCCGACATAGTCCACGTCTTTGGCAAAGAGAAATACCGGGATATCCAGCCGAAACTCACCGCGTGAGGGTGCGACGCCCGTGGCGAAGATCACATATGTCATCGGCGCGATCCCCTGCTTGCCCGACTGCACCGCTTCGAGCATGTTCAAATCATCCTGCACGTAGCGATTGGAAGGTACCATCCCCGAAACACGCTGCATGGATTTGCGAGCCCGTTCCATATCCGAACCATCTGCCGCATCGGCAAAGAAAAACAAGCCTTGCATCCACTCGGCAAACGGATTCACATAGTCTGCGTACGCGTTGTACTGCTTGATATTGGCATAGTGGTTGGACATCGCACGATTAAAACCAGGATCATTGCTGGTGCGACTGACGTTGACATTCTTTTTCTGAGCGACAGACGAAGCTGACTGCTGGGCTTTTTCAATCCGTCTGGCATTGCGATTTACAGCATCCACCTGGCGATTGTAGGAACGGATCAAATGCACACGGGCAGCAGCATAGTCGCCTAGCTGCAATTGATTCAGCGCCCGGTAAACACTGAGCATCACGCGATCTGAATCATAACCGCGGTAAACAAGATTATTCATGTTGGTCACCGAAGCATAGACTTCTTCGGAGACACTGACATCAGGCTTGTTGTCGATATGCTCGATGGCCTGTTCGGCGACATTGAAACTGGCCTGGCTGCCTTGCAGATCACCCATCTCACGGCGGATGGTTCCCTGCTCAAGATGCGCGATCACACGATCCACGCCACGACCTTCCTTATCGACAAAGTCGTTGATCAGGGCAGAAGAGAGTTGGAGATTGCCCGTTCGGTATGCCTGCTGAGCATGGCGCAGGGTTGCATTGCTCTGACAGCCGATCAGGAGGCATGCGCAAAGCAGCATCACGCCCAAGGAGCACGGTCTTTTATAATCCCCCAAATGTCTTGCTGACGTCATCATGCCATCCATGTATCGCAACTGTCGGACCTCAAGCCTTGTGATTGATTTCGTGTTACTGAGTATACACAGGAATCATGTTGCCGATGCAGTATCATTGCAAATTGTCCTGCTGCGATTGGGCAAACCAGCCCAGTGTCCGCCAGTGGTTAAACCACATCGTCAAACGCTCCTGAACGAATGCCTGCTGCTTGTCATCACATTGACTTAAGAGTTGCTCCAGGGCATCGGCCAGTGGCAGGCCCTGTTGCAGATGCATCAGCAAACGATACTGCAAAGGCCCCAAGGCATGGGCTTTGACCTGGTTATTTTCGCGGTGGATTGCCCAGTGATGTGTGCCATGAGCAGGTATGAGAATCGGTCCTTCCGGATCGTTTTCTGTCCTGGCGGTCATGCGCAATTCAACCAGGTTCCAATCCTCAGCAAAGAGTCGGACATCCGACTGAAACTGCAGTGGCTCGGTTAACTGTTTTTCCTGCTCCACAGCATCCAACTCACTGAGATCCAAAGACGGTAATTTCGGCGCGTCAAAGGCATGGATATAGAGATATTCCAATTCCGCTGCCTGCACCCAGACTTCACGGTTGTATTGCTGATGCATACTCATGAATGTCACCAGTAAACGGGATAAATCGCGCAACGAAGCCGAGTCCGATGGGAACTGTTGGAGATAATCCATTACCAGTTGTGCAAACTCACGCGCCCCGGTGAGTCGGGCAAGCAATGGGTATTCCTGCTGCATCGTCGAGAGAATCCGAAACCAATACTGTTGATTGTAGGTCTCCAGGCGATCCGAGCCAGTGAGCCCAAGATCATCTCGTCCGACAAGCTGCATGACAAGGGACATCTCATACTTCTCGGACTGCATGCGAAAATTGGCCTGTTCATCAAGCAGGATCAGTGGCTGACTGATGGCATGACCGAATTGCTGTTGGAGTTTTAATAAGGATGGTGGGATGGTTGGCATGAGGTTTTACCGTGCATAATGATGTTCGAAAAAACTGAACGATCAACGCTTACAGACATGAACATCTTGCCCAGCATCTTGATATTCGCGGGCAATATTGGCTTGGGCCATGGTTTGATCAAAGGTTAAAAAGTCCGCGTCCCATTCCAGGATGGTACTGACCCCGCCTGTCTGCTGATAGACATAGCGGTACATCTCCCAGACGATGTCTTTGACGGGATGGTTGTGCGTATCCAGCAGCGTGCCGTTGGGTAATTCCGTGTGTCCTGCAACATGACATTGAAGCACACGGCTGTAGTCAATGTGTTTGAGGTATGCCATGGGATCGAATTGGTGATTGACCGCAGAGACATAGACATTGTTGACATCAAACATCATGTATGTGCCGGACTTGTCGATGACGCGTTGATAGAACTCCCATTCGGGCATTTCCGAGTTGTCAAAGGCGACGTAGCTTGAGAGATTCTCAAGGGCAAATGGAATCTCCATAAAGTCCTGAACAATCCGCGCCTTTTCTGCGATGAAATCGGCATACTCGGCGGTGTAGGGAATCGGCAGCAGATCGTGATAGTTGTGACTACTGCATCGCGTCCAACACAAATGATCGGAAAACCAAGGGGTTTTTGTGTGTTTGCAAAGCGTCTTGAGTTTCTTGAGATACGTAAAGTCCACATCCTCTGCCGAAGCGATGCTCAGAGAAACGCCGTGCTGAACCACGGGATAGTGCTCGAGAATCCGATCCAGATTTTCGCGTGGCGGTCCGCCGTCGACCATGTAGTTTTCAGAGATGATCTCAAAAAAATCCACCTTGGGGCGATTGGCAATGATGTGTGCAATGTGCGGCACACGAAGTCCAATGCCGATCCCCAGGTTCTTAGCGCGATAGGTCATGACTGCGTCCCCATAAGTGATCCCAAATCGTATTCGTCAACACGCCAATGCCACGACCCCGCACTCAAATGAGCATGAGTCGGGGTCGTTGCCGGGAGTATAGATTGTTATATTAACCAGCCAGTTTGGCTTTGAGTTTCTGAAGCTTGGCAGCATCGACATGACAACCGCCTAACCCCTTGCATGCATTGAGACCTGCACAGTCATGCGGTTGCCCCGCTTCTTCCAATGGGATGCCTGCCTTTTGAGCCAGCTTCTTGAGCTTTGCGGCATCGACGTGACAGCCGCCCAACCCCTTGCATGAATTGTGGCCCGCACAATCGTGAATCTCCGAATACTTCTGCATGTCCACGGCCTGTGTGGTTGGCACAGTTTCGGCAGGTGATGTGTTGGCCGAACTGTCACCTTGTTCGCTGCAGCCTGACATCAGTAGTCCAGCAGCGGTCCCCATCAGGCCGGTCAGTGCAAGGCGAGCGTAGGAAGGTTTGGTAGCAGATGCTTTCATGAGGTGTTCCTTAAATGGTTGGTAACAGGTCAGCCGTCCCGACCCCTTGTCGTTTGGCTTATGTCTACATCAACATCGCCTGGGCCGAATCTATTCCAATGATCATTTTTATGCGCCATGAATCGCCGGTGTCTGTATAATGCCAGCATCAGGAAAAAGAGAACACAAAGGGCCTAAAGCAAGTTACATGTCCAGCGCGTCGACCGTGAATATCGCCGCCCATCTGCCACGGATGGCAAAGGCACAGCCAGATCAGGTGGCTATCCATTGTCCTATGCGCCGAGATGCGACAGGTCAGATGACCTATTCGCAGATCACCTATGCGCAATTGGAGACCTACAGCAATCGCATTGCCAGCGGTCTGATTGCCAGTGGGGTCAAACGTGGTGATCGTGTTGCGTTACTCGTCCCGCCGGATAGCGGCAAGGATTTTTTTGCCCTTGTATTTGCACTGTTTAAAGTCGGTGCGGTGATGATCTGCGTGGACCCGGGTATCGGCACGAAGAACATGGGCAAGTGTCTGACGCAGGCCAAGCCTTCGGTTTTCATCGGTATCCCCAAAGCTCAAATTGCACGCAAGCTTTTTGGCTGGGCGCGTAAAACCGTCAAGCTGCCGATCACCGTTGGGACATGGCCAGGGCTGACACTCAAAAAAATCATCGCTCACGGGCAGGACGGGCCGGTGATGGCAGACACACAAACCGACGAAACCGCTGCCATCCTTTTCACCAGCGGTTCAACAGGTATCCCCAAAGGCGTGGTCTACAGCCATGGCAACTTTGTCGCACAGGTCGATGCCCTGATTCAGGGGTTTGATATCAAGCCCGGCGAAGTTGACCTGTGTACCTTCCCACTTTTTGCGCTCTATGCTCCGGCAATGGGTATGACCGCTGTGGTCCCCGTGATGGACTTCACGCGCCCGGGCAGTGTCGATCCGATGAACATCATCGAACCCATCGAACAATTCAAAGTCAATAACATGTTCGGCTCACCCGCTCTGCTCAAACGGGTTGGCGAGTATGGCAAACGTGAAGAGATCAAGCTGCATTCACTGCATCGCGTGATCTCCGCAGGCGCGCCGGTACGAGCATCAGTCATGCGAACCTTCAAGACGATGCTCAATCCGGCAACGCAAATTTTCACCCCCTATGGTGCGACTGAGTGTTTACCTGTTGCCATCATGGGCAGTGACGACATTCTCAAACACACCGCCAAGGCCACCGACGAAGGCAAAGGCGTTTGCGTGGGCAAACCGGTTCCCAGTGTCGACGTTCGGATCATTCGCATACTCGACGGCCCGGTGGATGAATGGTCGGATGACATTCTTGCGGATGAACATGCTGTGGGCGAAATCTGTGTCAAAGCCCCGCAAGCCACTGCGTCTTACTTCCAATTGGAACAAGCCACATCGCTGGCAAAAATCAAAGACGGGCAAGACGGCTTCTGGCATCGCATGGGTGATCTGGGCTATCTGGATCAGGAAGGTCGCCTGTGGTTCTGTGGCCGAAAATCGCAACGGGTGCAGAACAAGCATGGTCTGTTTTTCACCATCTGCTGCGAAGGTGTTTTCAACACGCATCCCAAAGTTGCTCGCACGGCTGTGGTCGATGGCGATAAGGATCGCACTGTGCTCTGCGTGGAGTTGCTACCTGACATTCAACCCAGTGAACACATTCCCATCCGCAATCAACTTCTGGAGCTTGGCTCACTGCATTCGCATACGCAGGCCATCAAGCATGTTTTGTTTCACCCATCCTTCCCCGTGGACATTCGGCATAATGCCAAGATCAATCGGGAACAGTTAAGCCAGTGGGCCAAGGGGCAATTGCCATGAGAGTTTTAGTCACCGGTGCTGGTGGTTTTTTAGGAACCGCCATCACACGGCAACTCCTTGAACGCGGTGACGAGGTCATCGCTGTCCAGCGGTCCCGCTACCCGCACCTGGATCGCATGGGCGTTCCCAGCATCCCATTGGATCTGACCACCGATCTGCCCAAGATCATCGATGCGGTCAAAGGTTGTGATGTCGTCATTCACGCTGCTGCCAAAGCCGGTGTATGGGGACCTTACGAAACCTACCGCCAGGCCAATGTACAGGCGACCAACCTGTTGATCTCAGCATGCAAACAAGCTGGGGTTCGTAACATGGTCTACACGTCATCGCCCAGTGTCGTCTTTGATGGCAAGGACGAATCAGGCATCGACGAATCCGCACCGTATCCCGAAAAATATCTCACCGCCTATCCGCAGACCAAAGCCTTGGCTGAGCGTGCCATCCTCAAAGCCAATGCCAGTGGTGAACTGGTCACCACCGCCCTGCGACCGCATCTGATCTGGGGGCCGGGCGATCGACATCTTGTGCCACGCATTCTCTCACGCTCCAAACTCGGCAAGCTCAAACTCGTTGGTGATGGTTCAAACCGTGTGGATTCAACCTACATTGACAATGCTGCACACGCCCACATCCTCGCAGCGGACCTGCTGTATCAACAGGGACACCGGTCAGCTTGTGCTGGCAAAGCGTACTTCATCAGCAATGGTGAACCGATGCCCATGCGCGAGTTGATCAATCGCATTCTCATTGCAGGCGGTCAACCCCGTGTGAGTAAAACCGTCTCACCCCAACTGGCCTACCTCGTCGGCAGCATCATGGAAAAATGGTATCACACGCGCAACAAACTCGAAGAGCCCATCATGACGCGATTTGTTGCAAGACAACTCAGTACCGATCACTGGTTTGACATCTCCGCAGCCAAACGCGATCTGGGTTATGAACCCCTGGTCAAAATCGACGAAGGCATGGAACGACTTGCTGAAGATCTGAAATTGCAGATTTGAAGCTCAGACAGTTTTATAACCACAGAGGTACAGAGACACAGAGAAGACAAAATATAAGCCTTCTCCAGTCATATTCCGGCTCTATGACGCTGTGTCTCTATGGTTCACAATGACTTGAAAACAAACCAGCATTACGCGTTAACCAACGCCCCCACTTCCCATTGATGTTGCCCGCTACCCACTTCATGTTGTTGTCCGTCGGGTAAAGTCACCGTTGCGGTGGTGTTGGCGGGGATGGTGACGTCCAGTGTAAACACACCTGCATCATCAATCTGCCAACGACTGACTATTTCGCCATAGACACTGTCGATCTTGCCCATGGCATGGGTCAAGCCACCGCCGGGCTGTGGTGCGATGAGAATGTGTTTGTAGCCGGGTTTATCCGGATCAATCTCAATGCCTGCAACGGTTTGGTAAAGCCACGCACCGATCGCGCCGTAGGCATAGTGATTAAACGAGTTCATTGCCACGTCCTGGAAGCCGCGTTCGTGATGCCAACTGTCCCAGCGTTCCCAGATGGTGGTCGCCCCTTGCGTGACCGGGTAAAGCCAACTGGGGAATGTATCTTGATTGAGCAGGTCATAAGCCAGATCAAGATACCCAAAGCGCGTCAGAACAAGGTTGATGTACGGACTACCAACAAAACCGGTGGACAGGTGTGTGCCGCGGTGTTTGAAGTCAGCAGCCAATCGGTCTACAGCAAATTGACGTTGGTCTTCGGGCAGCAAATCAAAATGTAGTGCCAAGAGATACGCAGTTTGTGTCTGATTGGCCAATCGCCCTGCCGGGGTGACAAAGTGGTGACAGAAGGCCTGGCGGATTTGTTCAGACATCTGAGCATAATGTTTGGCGTCATCACACTTGCCAATGGCTTTGGCCATCTTTGCAAAGAGCTTCGTGCAGTAAGCCATGAAAGCGGTGCCGATCAGATCGTTGGACGTCACCGCATTGTGATTGAGCCAATCCCCGAAGCAGGTTTCCTTGGTGTAACGGGGATCACATCGGATTAATTCATGCGACCGGTCATGCATTGCATCGACAAATGATTTGAGCATGTCATAGCGTTCGACAATCAGATCCGTATCACCGTAGCACTGGTACATGGTCCACGGGCAGATCACCGCAGCATCCGCCCATGCCGGTCCCCCATCAAAACCGGGGGATTCGCGTTCTTCTTTGAAGGTGACACAACGGTTGGGAATCACGGCAGGGATGGTTCCCTTGTCTGTCTGGGCATCGACCATGTCATCAAACCACTTGTTGAAAAAGCCAGCAACATCCATGTTAAACGCTGCGGTGCGGATAAAGACTTGCGCGTCGCCGGTCCAACCCAGGCGTTCATCGCGTTGCGGGCAGTCGGTTGGGACTTCCAGGAAATTGCCGCGTTGTCCCCATGTGATATTGCGTTGAAGTTGGTTAACCAATTCATTGGAGCATGTGAACTCGCCGGTCTTAGGCGTGTCCGAATGAATCACAATGCCTGTGATCGCATCGCGCGATGGTGCCTGATCCAAGCCGGAGATTTCAACATAACGAAAACCGTGGAAGGTGAATCGGGGTTGCCAATCACAGACGCCGTCTTTGCCGAAGGTGAACGTGTCGGTCGCACGGGCACTTCGGAGATTTTCGATATACAATGTTCCATCAGGTTTGAGAATCTCGGCATAGCGGAAGGTGATCTTCTGCCCGGGCTTGCCGGTGAGTCTGATGTGACACCACCCCACCATGTTCTGGCCGAGGTCGAAAACATAGGTTCCCTTTTCAATCTCCGTCGGATCAGCGATGGGGGAAAGTTGCTCGGTTTGGCGCACCGCCGGACCGCGCACCGCGACAAGTGGGATGGTTGGTGCATCCATTAATTTCACATCCGCCCATGCCGCATCATCAAACGCAGCGGTATCCCAAGCGGGTTGCTCAAAGTTCGCATCGTAGTCTTCGCCCATGAGCAGGTCATTGCTGCGAACCGGGCCGTCAACCGTTTTCCATGATCCGTCGGAGTTGATGATGGTTTGCTTGCCATCACAATCCGTGATCTCCAGTTGAGCGAGCAATTGCGGCTGCTGGCCATAGGTTTGACGCGTCTTGATCCAACCGACACGCCCCGCATACCAGCCATCGCCAAGCATACTGCCGATGACATTGTCGCCCTGAGCGAGTAATGCCGTGACATCATAGACCTGGTAAATCAGTCGCTTGTCATAGTCTGTCCAGCCCGGACGCAGCAGATCATTGGTGACGGCCTGGCCGTTGATGGTGCAATCGTAAAGCCCCAGCGCGGTGATGTAGAGTCGAGCTTGTTTAGGCGCCGCTGAGAGTTCAAACCTTCTGCGGAGCATCGGTGCAGGTGGATAGGTGTCTTGATCACCGCAGGTCTCCGAGCCGATCCATTGCGCCTGCCAATCGTTGGGATCAAGCAAGCCCATCTCAAACACAGCAGGGTTTGACCAATCTGAGACTTGCCCATCACCATCCCATGTCCGTACGGACCAGTAACAGCGTTGACGCGAGGTCAGAGTTTGTCCTGCAAAATGCACGAAATGAGATTGATCAGAATCCACCTTGCCACTATCCCAAAAGTCCGGTTGATCACCGAGTAACGCAACATCCGAAGCAACGTGAATCTGGTACGCATGCTGCATGGCATCGGGACGTTGATCATTGACCCACCAGCTCAAACGGGGGGTCGGTCGATCCAATCCCATTGGATCAACAAGCGACTCACAAGTCAGGTGTGTGGGAGGGAGCAGATATTGCGAACAAGTCATGATGGATCACTTTCAATGGATATTTGTGGTCAAAAGTTTAAAAAATTTAAGCAAGTTTTTCGATGAATGCTAGCACAGGCTTGTTTTGTTTTTATACAATTTTGCGCATGCTTCAAAAATCCACCATTCTGGTCCGCACACAATTCGACTGGCCTACTTCCCCGGGGGTTCATGCGTTTCGCTATCCGACACTGGGTGAAGTCCCGCCACATGACCATTTGTTTCTGGAACTGGTTTATGTCGAATCAGGCACAGCCGATCACCATTGCGCCGGTGGTGTCACCCAACTGCAACCAGGCACCATCATCGTCCTGCGTCCGCATGTCTGGCATGCCTATCTGAATCCCAAGAATCTTGTCGTCCTCAACTGCCTGATCGACCCGCGGTTTATTCAACACTTTGAACCGATTCTCTCCGAACTGCCCAGCACGGATGAATTATACCGCAATCACGTGACATACCAACAGGAAGTCCCCTCCTTCCAATACCGTCCCCAACGTACAAAAAGGCTCGAATTCCAGACTTATTTTGACCAACTCATCGACGAAGCTGAACACCAGAAACCCGGTTGGCAAGCATCCATGACGGCATTGACACTTAAACTATTAACCACAGTGGCAAGACAGTGTGATCTACAGCCCCCCATTCAGTCCAACCTGCTCTCCAAGCAGACACTCTCGCGTATCGAACAGGTGGTCAATCACCTGGAATCACATTACCAGCAACAGATCAGCCTCGATGAATTGGCTGCCAAGGTGGACCTGAGCCCTGCGCATTTGTCTCGAACCTTCAAACAGAAAACCGGTGTTGGGATCGTAGACTTCATTCACCGTCTGCGATGCGAAGAAGCCTGTCGCCTGTTGCGATTGACAGACCAATCCATCTCGCGAATCGCCATGCGTGTGGGGTATGACGAGTTGGCCTATTTTTCTCGTTGCTTCCGAAAACAGATCGGCTACTCGCCACGATCTTATCGCCAGATCGGCAACGAAATGGATTCTTCTGCCTTTGATTTATCCAATCGCTGACGCTAGCCTGACGCTGTTGTATCTTCACAACGGAGTCAATCATGTCCACGGATCACCCCAACGTCGTACTCATTTTCGCTGACCAAATGCGTGGCTCAGCCATGGGTTGTGCGGGCAATCCCGATGTCATCACGCCGGTGATGGATCAGCTTGCTCAAGATGGTGTGTACTTTGAAAACGGGATCGCCACCACGCCGGTCTGCTGCCCCAACCGTGGCACGATGCTGACTTCGACCTACCCGATCTGTCACAATGTACCCGTCAACGACATGCCGGTGCGGACGGATTTACCATCACTTGGGACCATCGCCAAAGACAACGGCTATGACACCGCCTACATCGGCAAGTGGCATCTGGATGGCTCACCACGCACCAAGTTCACCCCACCCGGACCGCGTCGCCTCGGCTTTGACGATTGGGCGGTCTACAACTGCTCGCATGCGTACATGGATCCCAAGTACTATCGCGATTCACCTCAAGTGATCCGTGAAGACGGCTACGAACCTGAAGTTCAAACCAACATTGCATTGGATTATTTGGCGTCACGCAAAGAGAAAAACACACCGTTTTGCATGGTCGTTTCCTGGGGGCCGCCGCATGATCCGTATGATCAGGTCCCGCAGAAGTATCAGGATATGTACGATCCGCAGAAGATCACATTACAGCCTAACGTCCAGCCCGATGCTCAGAATCCATTGGTAGGCAAAAAAGAATGTCGCACGACCATCGCCCAATACTATGCAGCGGTCACTGCGTTGGATGAACAACTCGGCCGGATCATTGACAAGCTTAAGGAGACCGGCGAATACGACAACACGCTATTCATCTACACATCGGATCATGGCGATATGCTCTGGTCGCATGGCATGATGAAAAAGCAGGCACCGTGGGCGGAGTCGGTGGACATCCCCCTGTTGATGCGCATGCCAAAGAAACTTGGCAGTGGTGAAAAGAACGAGGTGCTCTTTGGGACAGTGGACCTGCTGCCGACAATCTGTGGCTTGTTGAATTGGGAGAAACCTGCCACATTCCAAGGCGTTGATTTATCGACCTGTCTGACGGACGCCAACACAACACAACCGGAGACCGCGTTGATTGCCAACTATCACGGTTACAGCGAAGGTCATCATCAACATCTCTATGCCTGGCGAGGTATCCGTACCAAGACGCACAGCTACATCGAAAAGCCCAACCGTGAACCCTGGCTGTTATTCGACAATCAAAACGATCCATACCAGATGAACAATCTCATCGGTGATGCAACCGTGAGAGAACTGCAATCCAAGCTCTTCGATGCGTTAACAGGTTGGCTTGAATGCACGAACGACCCCGCCCTGCCGGATGATGAACTGCTCAAACATATGGGGCTGTTTGAACTCTGGGAGTATCACCGTGACATTGTCAAGAATGAATGGCATCATCCGGTGCATCCGCCCAAAACCGCATCTGTAAAAAACTGATTGGTTGTTGTTTGTTGTGTGTTACTGCGCAATCGTCTTATCCATAGGCTGCGTCCTGGGCCAATAGTCACCCGCGAGTTTGGCAAAGCGTTCGACCTGTTTGGGTCTGAGAAAAAGCTTACGGTTTGGGTCTTTGATCAGAACCAACCGAACCATAGGAAAAGTCTTGAATATCCGTGTCTCCTGTGCCAGCAGGTCTTCCCAAGGAATAAAAATCGGCGGATGCCCCAGTCGGAAAATTGAGAGGACCTGCAGACTCAAACCTTGGTCACTAAAACCGTATGTGATGGCGTTGTTGTATTGGGAAAAATATCCGATGCGCAGTGACTGCATGCCAACGGTCTTTTCATTGGGAATTTTATGCGTCATTGGATAGATGCGAGCGATCTTCTGCCAGCCGAAGACTTTGGCAATCACCCAGACGACCAGACACCAGACGACGGGGACGGCAATAACATTAATCGTGATGATCGACCACAGTGGCATGGTTATCCTTTGTGCAAACAGAAATCCAGGCCCAGCGTCTGACAGAGTGTTGCCAACGCCTGGGGTTGGGGTTGCATGCAGATCGCGTAGTGAGCACTGAAGGCATGATCAACAAAGTGATCCATGCCGGGCATGTTCACGTACCATCGCCCGCGACACCAACCGCCGTCGGGATCGTCAAACGTCTGCGTGATTTTACCCGGATAGATGTGCAGTTGCTGGTTGCTTTCATCTAATCGCCCCATCAGGACATCGCCAAGTTTGGGGATAGCAAAGGTCATCGACTGCCCGTTCCAGCAAGGCAAGGTTTCGATGACGCGGTAACGTTTGTCATCGGTCATGTTCGGGGGCACGATGCCAGCGGTCCCATAGTGACAGAGCACAGCAGTCTGATCCGCCACGCACTGGGCAAAGTCAGTTGCTTCGTCATCGGGATCGTATTCGCCGTGGGCCTTGTTTTTCTCCCATTGATCACGGTATGCCAGGTACACATTCGCCATCATCGCCTGCTGCTGATGGACTGCAGAGAGAAGCAGTTGCGTGATGAGCATGGCAATGTCCCCCTCTTCGGCAGTGGTGATGCCTTCGGATCGTAAGGCGGTATGTGCCAGGTTGGGCATCGCGGTTTTCTGGAAAAGGAACGGCTCAAAATCCTGCACGGCAATGGCGTTGGCCTGGTGTTCATCAACCAACTGACGCATGGCAACATAAAGCCGAGCACAATCGTTGAGATGCTCCTCTGACAATGCTGGATCAATGGGGTCAAACAGATTTTCCCGCCAATGCTCCCAGACTTGTTTGGCTTGTTGGTCGGTGACCTGTGATGCCATGATTTTCAGACGGGTCACGGGGACGCTGATCACGCGGACACCCGTGAGTTGATGAATCAACTGGGCACGAGCTTGAATATCGCCACGCATCGGATGCTTGTCATCGGGGTCGCAGACCATAAGCATTTTGGATTGCTCAAGCCAGTTCTTGCCACGTAAAGCCGTAATGGATTGGATGACGCGATCGCGTGTTTCACCGGGTAAAACAATGTTGCCAAGATCACGGAACATCTGCCGACATGCTGCCTGATATGAATGAAAGACCAGTGGCGGATCGATGAGCATAACCGGGCATTGGACATCCGAAAAGAGATCCTGATACTGCCATGCCTGCAGGTGATCGGCAATCATCAGTACGTCGGATTGCCTGGACATCTCGGTGACCTGCTCGGTGGTCATATCTTTGTAAATTCCACCATTCACACATTGGAGCATGTCGGCACCAACAAGCTTGCCAAGGGCGTCGATGGTCTTCTCAACAGGTTGATTACGGAACCCCAGCACGGTCGCTTTAACCGGCGAGAAGTCCGGCACGAGTCCAATGGGCTTGGGGAACGCGAACGTCTGGTTGGATACTTTGGCTAAGGTGGGGTCATCACACATGTCAGGTCAGTATTTCTTGTTTAAGGTATTGGACTTCATGAACCGTTTTACCAAATGCGTGTGCGTTTGGGAATTCATGATTGGGATGTTTAACCAGATTCTTGATTGACAGGTGATTGTGCGCACAGGAGCCAGGGGACATTCGTCCACGGGCTTTAGGTGCAGACGTGTTGGGAGATTGTTGAGCAGTATGTGTAATGACAAAAAACAAGGCACGATCGGGTGAGATCGTGCCTTGAGAGAATGTGTTGTTATTGCCTGGGATCAAGCCGGACTTGGGATGCCCGGTGAGTCAGGCGTGTCATCCCCAAGGTCGGCATTACCATCGGAGGCCTTGTCAGCTTTGTCAGCCTTATCCTGCTCTGCCTGCAGCAGGTCAGAGACGGTGGGCTTATCCAGATCGTCACCGTTCATGAGTTTTTCGACTTCTTCGAAGGTGAGGGTTTCATACTTGAGTAACGCTTGAGCCAAGGCTTCGAGCTGCTCCTTGTGCTCCTCGATGATCTGGGTGGCATCGTTGTAAGTGCGGTCAATGAGTTCCTTGACTTCCTGATCGATGAGCAGCGCGGTTTCGTTACTCATGGTGTCACCGCGTTCCCATGTCTGTCGTTGTTCATCTTCGCCAACGAATTGGAAACCGAGTTTATCACTCATGCCGTACTGGGTGACCATGGCGCGGGCGATGTTGGTTGCCATGCGGATGTCACCAGCCGTACCGTTGTACATATCACCGCAGAACATGTGCTCGGCGATGCGTCCGCCATAGCTGGATCGCATGCGGGCAAGCAGTTGGTTGCGGCTGGAGAGATTGCGGTCCTTCTCCGGCAACAGATACGTTGCCCCCAGCGACGGACCACGCGGGATGATGGTGACCTTGTGCAGTGGCTCGGAGTACTTGTCGAAATACATGAGAATCGCATGGCCTGCTTCGTGATAAGCGATAACCTTGCGTTCTTCCTCTTCGATTTTCTGAGACTTACGGGCGCGACCCCAGCGAACTTTGTCGCGGGATTCTTCCAGGTCATCCTGTTCAACGAAGTCCTTGCCCGCAAGCGTTGCGGAGATGGCTGACTCATTGATCATGGCAGCGAGTTGGGCACCGGAGAACATCGGCGTACCACGGGCGATTTTCTCCAGGTCGACATCCGGACCGAGTTTGATCTTGCGGCTGTGGACCTTGAGGATATCCATACGCCCCTTGACGTCGGGCAGTGGAACCTGAATCTGACGATCAAAACGTCCCGGACGCGTTAGAGCAGGGTCAAGCACGTCTGCGCGGTTGGTGGCTGCAACGACGATCACCTGGTCATTGGTTTCAAAGCCGTCCATTTCGACGAGGATGGCGTTTAAGGTTTGTTCACGTTCATCATGACCACCGGAACTAAAACCACTGCCACGACGACGGCCAACAGCATCGATTTCGTCCAGGAAAATGATGCAGGGCGAAGACTCCTTGGCCTGCTTGAAGAGGTCACGGACACGTGAAGCACCCACACCCACGAACATTTCCACGAAGTCCGAACCGGAGATCGAGAAGAACGGCACGTCGGCTTCCCCTGCCATGGCTTTGGCGAGCAGCGTCTTACCACAACCGGGCAGACCTTCAAGCAGCACACCACGGGGCACACGACCGCCAAGACGCTGGAACTTCTTGGGGTTCTTGAGGAACTCAATGATTTCGTTGATCTCGTCCTTGGCTTCTTCAATGCCAGCAACATCGTCGATGGTGACATTGGAGTGTTCCTTATTCAGCAGCTTGTGCTTGGAGCGACCGAAGTTGCCCAGCATGCCACCGGGTCCACCACCGGCATTGCGGATGGACCGGAAGACGAAGAAGTAAAGCAGGAACGCAATGAGGATCACCGGCCCCCAGGTCACCGCCAAAGTGAGCAGGACGGAGGAACCGGGGCTTTCCTTGTAGGGTTGGCCGATCTCGCGAAGGTCTTCGACGATATCTGCCTTGGTCTCACGACTGATGACGGTCATCACGCGCTCGGTGGTGTTCTGATCCTTGGGCAGCACGTCTTTCTTGAGTACGCCGATCATGCGCTCGTCTTCGACGATAATGGGTTTATCAGGCGCAAATTCACCATTACGGGCATGGTTCATGAAAGCCATCTCAGTGATCGGTATGGCCTGACTGGAGGCGTTGTTCATCAACCACAATAGCAACAGAGCCAGTCCACCCAGCAGCATCCAGCCCACGACACTGCGGGACATCATGTTCTGTGGCGGACGGTTGTTATTCGGACCCTCTCCGCCGGGCTTGTTGCCTTGCGGATCTTTGTTGTCTTTGGGGTCATCCAGATTCGGTTTGGACATTCATTTACCTTTCGGTCCCCGGTGCGTGGGGCGAGTCAAAACATTGATTTTATCAGACGCACGCGGTTTGTACTGATCCTGATGATTCTACACTTTACCTATCGGCAGGATTGCAGTTGAATCTGCCTCAAGTTGCAAAAAAGGGAAGAATCCAACGTCATGCAACAGACAGGAACTGCGAATCACGAATAAACACTGCTTGATCACAGCTTGACCCGTAAAACATCGCTGTCTTCCTGGTGACGGATTGACTTACCAATCCGAGCGCATGGTGTCGACGATACGTTTGGCCATTTCCTGAGTTGCGATGTGCTGCCCGGTTGCCATGGGTTCAGAGATCGGCGTGGAGGCGACATACCGCCCCACCGCGATGATCCCATCTCGGCGACGCAGGGTCTTGCCATCGGACTGCTGCTTCCAGAGGAAGTTGACGACCATGGTCAATTCGGTCTCCTGCACAAGGCCGCCTTCGCGGGTGTTGCTCAGGGGACGCTGACTGATGGAAACGATCTGTCCTTCGAGCACCGTCTGAGCGGTACGCGTGGCTACGACCTTATACGGTGATCGCAGTTCGATTTCTTTGATCAACGCTTCGGTCAAATCCAGTTCAACGCCGCGGTAAAACGTCTTGTTCTGGAAGATCGGCACGGCAACGGACTGGTACTCCGTATTAAACAACTCGGTCTGCGTGTAACCACAACCTTGTAGCACCAGCATCACTGCCAGGAGACTCAAAATATTCCAGGCTTTGGTTTTCACTTGGCAGCCCCCCCGGCAAGTTGCGGCTCAAGTCGCGCCAAGGCCGCTTCGGCATCACGTGCTGCTGCGGTCTGGGGATGATCCTGGACAATGCGACGGTACATGTACACCGCGCTGACCTTGTCCTTTTTACGCTTGTCATACCACTGAGCGGTATGCAGGTCTTTTGCTGCCAATGACTCATTGACACGCACGAGTAAAGCCTGTGTCCCAAGACGCTGAGCCGATGCGGGAAATTCCTTTTCGAACTGCTTGATGTGAATGGTTGCATCCAGCAACCCCGTGGGATCGAACACCGGACTGTTAAAGGATGCCAGATCCGCTTCAATGCGACGAAGCATCACGCGTTCGCGATACCGGCTCCGAGGATAGTTTTCCAAAAACAGTTGGTAGGCTTCAGCAGCACTGCGCATCTCACCACGTTTAAAGTAAAAGTCACCAAGTTCCAAAGAAGCCTGTTCGCCGATGAGACTGCCCGGCGCACGTTCCTGAATACGGATGAACAGTTCTTCAGCTTCACCGTGAGCACTGAGAAGTCGCATGCCCAACCAGACACGCTTGGTGCCTGAAGCAAAGATCTTGGCGACTTCAAATTCGCGTTCAAGAGCCAAGTGGAAATGCTCGGAACCGGGGAAGCTGCGGATCATGTATTCATAGTCGAAAAGCGCTTTGTAATACCGACGTTCCAGCACCTTGGCATCGCCGGCGATCAAATAGGCTTCTGCGAGCATCGGGTGGTTGGGATAGGTCTTGATCCAATCCTTGACCGCTGCAATCGCCTCCTTGCCCTGCTCCTGGGCGACCATTTTACGGATCGACTGAAGCTTGGCTTCGGGGGAGCCCGGTGCGTAGGACTGCGTGGCAACCCACTGATCCTTATCGAGTTGATACTGCTCCTGAGCCTGAACAGCGGCCAAACCCAGCGTGAGAACCAGGCTGAAAATCATCATCTGCAAACGCGATTGTGTCATGAAGGTGAACCCTTTGGATTGGATCGTCCGTCTCGTGTGTGTCTGTAACCTCATGATGATAAGCCGGTGAGGGAAAATGGGCAAAAAGCGAAGGTTATCCGGCAGTTGGCCAGGTACCAAAGTCAAGCCACCAGAAGCAATGTAACACAGACGATCATCGATATCAGCCATATCATTGAATAAACGATCAGTGTTCGTTTACAGGCATCTCGCCGTTTGACTGATGTCTTGGCGTTTCGCATTTTTCGAATCAGAGCATTGGCGTGGTAACCGTAAGTTAGCATCGCAGAGAGTAACATTGACCAGAGAAACGGCTCTTCCCACTTCTCCCACGCACCGGTCAAACGCCCCCACCGTTGCGGAACTTTGTTCGCGTAGTAATCAGCAACTTGAAGCATAAATTGCCCCAAAAAGCCAAACAGAATCAATGGAATCGCAATTTTCAGATATCGGAAAATGATCTGAGAATAATATTCCTTATCCTCTTTGGTCGGATTTTTAGGCCACAGCTTCTGAGTCCGCTTGAATTGAAAAATAAGCCCGACACCAATGCCAATACACAGATAACAGATGATGTAACCAACCAACAGAAACGTGGCAGACATGTGTAAAATCCATTAAACAATGGTGTTAAGGTGAATTTTACACCAATCCAATCATCTTTCCAAACTGGAGATTTTTCGGCACGACCTTGATTCTACAAAGTGTGCGCCTAGAATAAGAACGCTCGCAAATTGAAAGCGATCTCAATTTATTGAACATTGATTCAAAACCATGGATTGTCGATAAAACAACGCAAATAAAACACTTGAATGATGCCATGGTGCACCAGGACGGACAGGCCTTGAACACCATCACACTGGACAATGAAACCGGCCCATCAACATCCATTGTCCCCAAGGAGAATCCAGCAATGTTACAGCGCACCGATCATCGCAAAGCATTTACGCTCATCGAGCTTTTGGTTGTCATTTCGATTGTTGCATTGTTGATTGCGATTCTCCTGCCGGCTCTTGCCAAAGCGAGGATGTCCGCCAATGCGGTCAAATGTGGCTCACAGCTGCGACAAATCGGGTTGATGATGGAAACCTACACCAGTGATTTCAACAACTATCTCTCTGCTGCAAAAATACCGTATTCTTTGCCCAACTCCAGTTGGGATCAATACTGGTACTCAGTCTACCTGTATCACAATAATCCCAAATCCGGCGGATACAGTGACTATGTCGATCAGCTTAAAAGCTCGATTTTCACGTGTCCCACGGTGGTTCGCCAGGGGATCTGGTCAAAGAATGAACCCGGATACTCTCAAAACACTTTTCTGGTGAACATGCTGATCCTGACACCTGCGGGGACCAACACGTATCAGAACCGGATCAAGACGTTTCTTCGCCGAGACATGCTCTTGATGCCAAGCAGGCAGCTTGGGATTTCCGAACGCCCATTGGAATGGCATTTTGAAGAAGTCGCTGACTATTATGCACTGGATTACCAACGTCACCTTGGGGCAGCCAACTTTCTGTTTTATGATGGACATGTGAAGGCTCAAGGCGAAGGTGCTCACACGATTTCGCCGTATTGAATATGCTCGAACATCCGATTCAATGGATTGATAGGAATACCATGGCATCCTCAACGCCCATCCATACCGGCTTAACGGAACCTGCAACTGAGAACCATCGCGTCCTTGATCAGAGAACACGCGCAATTTAGGAGAATCACTTGGCTGCATCACTCAAGGAAATCGCCAACGCCGCCGGTGTTTCGGTTGCCACCGCTGCACGCTTTCTCAATGGTGACCAGAAAGAAGTCTGGGTCTCCACTGCACGTCGAGCCCAGCGGGTCCGCGATATTGCCAAGCAGATGGGTTACCGTCCAAGCCACCGCGCCAAGTCACTGGCCCGTAAAAGCTCCATGGCGGTGGGCCTGCTATACGGTCGGCAGAGTTTTTTCCTGGCGGACCTATACCACCGGATCAACTGTCGCATCAGCGAACAGCTGTCACTCAATGGTTATGACCTGATGATGATCCCGGCTGTCGGACCCGCTTCACAGTGGTCAGGCAAACTCATGGACGGACGGATTGATGCCTGCATTGTCTGTGACCCGGCACCGGCGGATCTGCAAAGCGTGCTTGATGAAGTCGACCTGCCCATGATCGGGATCAACCTCAGCACCGATGCGAAGATCCCCATGATCCGCTATGACGAAGCCCAGGGCGCCCGTTTGATGATGGAACATTTACTGGCACTGGGTCACCGGCGGTTCTGGATGGCATCCTATACCGAGACGGTTGAACGGGCGTTGCGTCATATGAGTTTTGTTGTCCGTATCGACACCATCAAAGCCATTCTTGCTGAGCACAATCTCAACGACAACTTTGAGTTCAAGACCAAAACCACGCCCAGGCAGTTTCATGCAATCGCTTCGATGCCGGTTCATCAACGCCCCACCGCCATCATTGCCCAAAATGATGCACGGGCCATGGAAGTGATCCGCCACCTTCACGATGCAGGTCTCCGCGTTCCCGAGGATATCAGCGTCGTGGGATTCAACAATGACAACAGCTCAGCCCTGTTTATCCCGTCCATCACATCCATTGACCTGCCTGCACAGGAAGCATCGGACCAGGCAGTCAAGTACGTGCTTGAGAGTTTGCAGAACAAGCAACAAAAAATCAAAACAAAAGCGCAGACCATCAACACGGTCCTGGACGAACAACTGATCATTCGTCAGTCCACCGGCCAGGCACGCAATGAATAACCGCATCAACCCAATGCCTTTCGCGCAGCATCCGTCTGGATCCAAACCTGCTGCCTGCAACTAAAATTCACAACACAACCCTATGGAGTTTCGCATGATTCGCTTGAGTCTTTCAACTGGACTTTACGTTGGTACGTTTGTACTGATGACCTGTTTAAGCTTTCTGGCAAAGCAAGCTGTCGCAGAAACCGATGTCCAAATCCCCCAGGGCGGACAGGCGATGATTGACTTTGACGATCCCGATGCGTTCCGTCCCGTCATTCGCAACAAGAACCCGGACAATGCTTCCTATGAGCGTTTTGAAGTCCGGAACATGCCCTTCAAGCATGCCATTCGGGTGACGAATCTGAAAATTCAACCCCAGCCTTGGAATGTCAATGTCAATGTCCAGGTCAAACCCATCGCCATTGAGTCCGGCGACGTGTGTCTGCTGACTTTCTGGATGCGCAGCCCCTGGTCCGAAGACGAATCGGGCAACGGTGTGGCCAACGCATATGTGCAGTCCAACGAACCGCCCAACCGGAAAATGGTGCGCGAACGTGCCTATGCAGGCAAATCATGGCAGCGGATTCTCATCCCCTTTACCGCAGGAAACAAACTCCAATTGCCTCCGGGCAAAGCCAATGTCTCCATTCACATGGGCTTCCGCCCGCAGACCGTGGAGTATGGCGGGTTTGAACTGATCAACTACAAAAAGACGCTCAAGGCCCAAGCGCTCCCACGCATCCAACACACCTACGACGGGCGAGCCCTGGATGCCACATGGCGCATTGATGCAGCAAAACGCATCGAGCAATACCGCAAAGCAGACATGACCATCAACGTCACCGATACGCAGGGCAAACCCCTCAGCGGTGCTGACATTCATGTTCAAATGACCCGACATCAATTCCGGTTCGGCACCGCCGTCACCGCGCACATGCTCGGGATCGATCCGGCGCAAAGCAAAAATGTGGGGGATCACAGACGCTTCCCCTATACCCAGAAGGATGTCCTGCAATACCGCAAAATCGTTGAAGAGAATTTCAATTGGGTCGTCCTGGAAAACGACCTGAAAATGGTCCCCTACCGCAACGCCATCGCCAATGTCCAAAATAACAATGTCCAAACGCTTTTTCGACGCGATTGGATTGACAATGCCCTGACCTGGCTTGAGCAACGCAACATCAAAGTGCGCGGCCATCGCATCTTCAACGGGCGCATGCCCCGATATGTGAATTGGGATACCAGCCGACGCGAGGAATTACGCGACATGATCATGGCAGAGGCCAGGCAAAAAGTCACCGACATCGGCAATCGCGTCGCCGAATGGGACTGCATCAATCATCCCGAATGGGGCGGCGGTGGCAACAGTCTCATCGGCTTCATCAACGAGCCGGACTTCTACGCCAAATGCCTTGCACTGGGCCGGGAACTGGCACCCCAAGCCCTGATGTGGACCAACGAAGGACAGGTCATGACCGGGGACGGTGGCCGCATCGTGGGCTATGAAAACATCATCAAAGCCCTGCACCAATACAACCAACCGCCTGATGGCATCGGCTTCATGGGACACTACAACACCAGCAGTCTCGTGCCCCCGACGACACTCTACGAGCGATTTGAACGCTTCGCCCCATACGCACAGCGTATGCAATACACCGAGTTGGACATCACCACCAACGATCCCCAACTCCAGGCGGATTACCTGCGCGATGTACTGACGGTGACCTTCAGCCATCCCAAGTTCGTCGGCATCATCCAATGGGGTTTCTGGGCCGGCAAACACTGGAAGCCCGAAGCTGCCCTGTGGACTAAAGACTGGAAAGAAAAACCCGTTGCCAAGGTGTATCGCGATCTGGTGTTCAACCAATGGTGGACCGACGAAACCGCAAAATCGTCAACAAGCGGTAGCGTAAACTTCCGGGGGTTCAAAGGCGAATACACCATCACCGTCACACACAACGGCAAGACCCAGGAAGTCAAAACCACACTCGGTGATGATGGGCAGACGGTGACTGTGAAGCTGGATTAACGGCAAGATTTTCGCACTACTTGCCAAGGCATTCTTGCCACTGATGCACACAGATAAACACAGATAGAAACCAAAGACAGAAATTTGATTCGTCATTCCCGCGCAGGCGGGAATCCAGTGGCATTCTG
>PAIY01000115.1 GCA_002704825.1 Phycisphaeraceae bacterium | reverse complement strand
ACCGCTGGCGGAACAGCGGCTCTGATCACTCTCCTTTCTAGCGAATCGAATCGCGCCAGAGAGGTGCAATAAGCGTCTTACGCATCGCACGGCCCATGAATGGTCTGGCACGGTAATTGGCTTTGCGGTAACGACCACCAAATTCGTGTGCCATGGCCGACGGGCCAACGTGGGCGAATCCGGGGCCGATCAGGACACGGTCGTTGCCTTCCCGGGCATAGACGATGGCACGCCGCAGTTGGCCATGTCGTGTACGTGGTGGCGAACCGGGTGGTGCATAACGTTTACTCCTTCGAATGCTTCGTCTGGCTGTCAACCGGATCGCTGCCCCGGCATGTCCCAGACTCTGGAAACTCGCCTGGTTCATTTTTTGCCGAACAAGTTTCTTGTTAAGCCCGTCCGGTGGTTTGTAATGAACACGCAGCATGTATTCCTCACTTCGTGATGCGGTACGTCAACGTCAATACCGATGTGAACACCCGTTGATTGGCCAGATGATCCGGATCGTAGATAGGCTGGTTCTCCACCTTAATCCAGATGGCATACGGCATATCTGTCAAGGGTTGGCGTTGCAGGTAGTCGGCGATCTGCTGTACCAATCCACTCAAATCCTTTACTGCGGTGTCGATCTCATCCTGGGGCACGGTGAGTTTTTGCTGGATGCCGATATCGACCTGACAATCGTATTGGCTGAGTTTGCGTGTGATGCTTTGAACCTGCACACCACGCGGGACAACGCTGACGGTTAACTCACGCAGCTGTGACAGATCGTGAATCGGTAACACCATCCGCTTTGCATTGGTCACGATCTCCGATTGATTGAGTTGCGAAGTCACTTCATCAGCCAGATCAATGGTCATTTGCATGTTTAACCTCGGAGTAAGCTGAAAAGAATATTCACCAGACTCGTGACACCTGCACCAGCAATCAGCCACATCCATCGGGCGTGACGAATCGCGTTTTGTTCCAGGCGATCCAGACGGATATTGATGCCCGGTTCACCATTGCCACGGATGGCATGATCCAGTCGATCAAGCTTGTCATGCAGTTCCTTGAACTGTTGACAGGCACCGGATTCGGTTTGATTGCACTGATTCATGCTTCAACATCTCCCAATAGTCGAGTGTGGATACGGAGGGTTGTGTGGTACGGGTCGCAGTAGCGGTAGCAGCCATCGTCACCGAAGTTGGTGATCTCGTATTGCTTGCTGTCCATCGTCAGGATATCACCGGGCGTCGGCTCAAATTCCGCCGGGAAGTCATCAGCATTCACGAGAAAATCCCACATACTTGACTCGATGGTCACGCCACCTACTGTGGATTTTTCATACTTGCTGATGCCCGGCGAGGCATGGACGGTGTACGAGGATTCGCCTTGTTTATAGGCAACTTCCTGCGTACACCATCCTGCCCGAACCTTGGCGAGCCACTGCATGCCTTCTTTCATGTAGTCTCTGGCCATACAGTTCGCCTTTGATCATGCGGTGAGTTTGACGCGCACGGTGGCATCGTTGTCACCGGCATCAGCCACAGCCTTGCCCATGTACTTGCCTTCGATTTCGGTGGGAGTCACGTATTTGTTGGCCGAATCCCAGTAGAGCTTGGTGCCCGTGGTGATGGCCATGCCTGGGCCACCGATCTTGGGGACATCAAAGATGCCGGTCAGCGACAGACTGCCGAGGGTGTCAGCCGGAATGTCGAGTTTGGCAATACCCACCAGGTCGCCTTGGACAACCACATCGCCTGCGGCCACATCAGCGGCTGGGGTGTAGTCGATACTGTCACCTTTGTGAACGTAAGTTGCGGTCATGTATGAATACTCCTGTTGAAATTGAGTGGATCAGAAAATGTCACGAAGTCACGCGAAGACAAATCATGCTTCACCCTTCATCTTTAGTGCGCCACGGTGGTCCTGTTCGCGGACGCCGAAGTCGATATAGCCACGGAACTGGATGCCCAACGTGTTGAAGTCGGCATCGGTTTTTTCAACGGTGGGACGATCCACGCCGTTGAGGAATGCCACTTCAATTGAGGGCAGACGATTGGGGTCGGCCAACAGATACCATGCCTTGCTGCTGGCTCCAGTGAAGCTGGCATTGGCGAGGTAAACACTGGAGACCACGTCGAACTTGCCCACGTGCGGATTGGTCGACGGTTTGGCCTTGTTGGCAGTGGTTGTTTCGTTGAGCTGGATGCTCTTCATGAGCAGTTCAGCCGCGACCTTCAGGGCTGTGGGTACGAGCAGGACGTTGGCAGGCATGCCCAGGGGCTTGCCATTGGGCTTGATCTGTTCGCTGAATTTGACTTCAGCAGCGGTCAGGCCATCGACGGACAAGGCAGTATCCACGCCTTCGAGATAATTGTTGTGATCGGCGTGGAAAAAGGTCTTGTTGTCGGACTGGTTGGGGTTGCGCAGCCACAGGCCCCAGACTGCATCCGCGATGGCTTCAGCGGCACCCATGCCGATCTGACGCGGGATATCGGTGAACGCGCCCATGTCATCGTTGATGATCATCTGCCGGGTGAGGGCAAACATAATGCCGTGGGTGTCGGCACGCTGGCCGAACTTCTGTTCATCGAGCTTGCCGTGCTTGAGTTCACCGTCCGGACCGACCTGCTCGAACTTGAACGCGCCGGTCATGCGGTAGCGGCTGTGTTCTTTGAAGTCGTTGACGCTGGCAATCTTGGCGATGCGACGCCAGGCATCTTCGACGTAGTTGTAACCCTCGAGCAGCATCTTGTTGGCGATGTTGCTGAGGACCCCCGGAAGGGATGCCGTGCTGAAAGCAGCCTGCAGCCAACCGGTAGCATCACGACGGAAACGCGGCAGTTGCTGGCCGGATACCAGTTCGCAGAACTCCTGCACACCGATGCCGCGCAACTTGTCGGCAGCTTCGAGGACAGGTTCAGCGTACATCGCTTCGATGCGGGTATTGGGCAAACCACTGGCCATCAGGGCGACCGCTTCGAACACCTGCGGGTTGTTGGGACGCTGCGTCATCGGGCCAGCACCGTGCGGTGCCACCGGAATGTTGGGACGCGAAGCACGCAGGACGTGCAGTTCAGTCTTGGTCGTACCCCAGCCTTCCTCGATGGCCTGAGCTTCGACGGTCGGGAACTTGCCATTGCAGATCTGACGAATCGCTGCGATGCGCTTGCTTTCGGCAGCAACCTGAGCACGGATGTCCGCCACGGCTTCGGGGACATTGTTTGCATTGATGCTGGGCGGAGCAGCAGGCGTCGGAGTTTGGGCCTGAATTGCGGATGCATTTTCGGCCTGATTCTCGGAAGCATTGGTATCCGACGCATCCGAGTTCGGGGAAAGGGTGGAAGTTGCGGTGGTACGATTCATACTGCTGTTCTCCTTGGCCGATGCGGCCACGTTGGCCGAGGTGTTGCCATCGGCACCGAGGTCTACAAAACTGATTTCGCCCAGCGTCGCACGCCGGACCACGTTGACAGGACCAGTGAATTGGCGGCCATTGACCTGGGCCACCTGACCGTCCTTGAAGAATTCGAATTGTTCAACCGAAGCACCGATGCTGGCTTGCCAGGGGAATCCGTTACGGGCATCCGCGACAAGTTCCTTGGCAGTGTGCCCGGTGCAGGAGACCACGCCTTCAGCCACGAGTTGGTTGTTGTCCACGCGGATGGCATGGGTGTGCCCGACGCGTTTGTCGGTGTCATGGCCCACGCGAATCGGCCGGGTTTGAGATGGAATGGCAAGACCTGCAAGATCGACAATGACCGGGAATTTCCAGCCTGCCAACCGCATGGGACCGCCGGTGTATGCCAGCATTGAAAAACGCGGGAGCATTGGCTCAGACTGTTGGCCACCAGAGTCATCGACCTGTGCCTGGGCATCAATGGTCAGCGTTGCGGTAAGTTGCAACTGGCCATTGGCGTGAGTCTGACTTTCAGTCTGCTGAGTTTGATGTTGCTGATTCATTGTCATCGGCTGCGTCATCTTCCTGTTGCGGTTTGCTATTGGGCTGAACAATGTCTGTGGTTAAGCCCAGTTGTTTCATCAGGGCGACCTCACGGGCACGTTGCCGCAGTTCGGTTTCCCAGTCTTTTCCTTGTCGTGCGTATTCAATGGCCAAGGTGGTGGTGTTACTGGCCAAACGTGTGGATTGCGCGTTGGCTTCCTTGGCCGGGTCGACGTGTTCATGCCCATCCCAAAACCACTGGTGCGGGAATCTGGCAAACGACGTGCGAAATGATTGAGGCAAGAGTCCTTCGATCAGAACCGCCTCGGACATCCAGGCTGAAAAAATCCGGTCCAGGACCACTGACTCCATGTGTGACTGTTCAACGCGGACACTCTTGAAGTATGTCTGGTGGTCCAGGCGACCGGACGCATAGTTGTAGCCCGATGAATTTCCAGCAGCGATGTTGAATGGCATGTTCAGACAGCGGGCGATTTCGTTGAGGATTTCCTTCTTGAATTCGCCATAGGTGGTGGCGGGTTGTTCAGCAGTGACCTGCCCGAGTTTCCAACCACCGGGCAATACCGTGGCCATGCGACGTTCCAGTTCCACCAGGTCCATCGGTTCAACGTTTTCCGCTTCACCATTTGCTGGGGCATCGGTGTAGAGCACTGCTGCAAAGTCGGCAGCGGTTTCGGCGGCAGCAATCACCGCCAAGGTGTAGCGTCGCAATTGGGCAAACAGTGGCAGTGCAGGTGTGATGTCTGGAATCCCACGTGCCTGCCCCGGGCGATCCGGCTTGAAATAATGGATCATTCTCTCAGAGGAAATCGCATCGAACTCTGCGCCCGATGTCCAGATTGCATTGTCACCGGGATGGCTTCGCATCAGGTGGTATTCGCAGGGATTGCCAAAGACATCAAAGACGATCCCATCAACCCCATCCAGCGACGAACCGTGCCGACTGATACTTTGTGTCGAAGTGAGGTACGGCGTGGCAATCTGATCCGCTTCGATCAGGCGGATGTCAACCTGCACAGGATGATCAACGCGAGGGTTGCCAAAGAGCAAGGCGAAGACTTCGCCGCTTTCGGCTCGGGCAATCCGCATGGTGCGGAGTTTCTGAGCCAAACCGATTGCATCTGCCCAGTCGGAAAACGCCTGTTCAACCAGTCGATTGGCGGTGGGGTTTTCACAGAGCAGTTGCAGACTCGGGCCGGTGCCCACCACGTCGTTGGCCAGTGTCTGGACAATGCCACGGGCGTATGAGTTGTTGGCGACTTCATACCGGGCACGTTTTCGCAACGTGCTGCGGACATCGGGACTCAATGACGAATTGGGTGACAGACCATCCGCATGAGCCCAGTGACGCCGGTTTTCATCCGTTGTCACTGCGGCATCGTACCGGGCACGCATCACACGCACATCGCTGTGCTGTTTGCCTTGCAGCGTGCGTTTGCCGGATGAGATGGATTTGAGCCAGCCAAACATGCAGAGTTCTCAAAGTGGTTCAGTCAGTCGACGGTGGGACGAGTTTTTTGAGTGAAATTCCCAAGCCTTTTTTGCGGGACGCCTTTTTGCTTTGCAGATAACGGTCTGCTGCAATCTGGTCGGGAAGCGAATGTTGTTCGACGGTCATCCCATCGACATCTGCTTTGCGTGGGGCCTGGGCGTTTTGAGCGATGGATTCATCCAGTTCATCCGTCATCCGGTAAGCTCCGTGACATGGTGTGTGGTAAAAGTGCGTTGGCGTTCTCGCCGGAGTCTTTGGGCAAACGTCGCCACCGCACGTGCGGGATTGCGTCCTTCCAGATGCGCGATCCACGCTTCCTGGATGGCATCGTCACGATCCACGAGATTGACGAACCGAAGTTCCATCAACAGTGGGCTGCTGTCCGACATGGGTGGGAGAATACTTGTCATCTACCTATATGTGTCACCGTGTTTGGATTCGTGCTGCATGCTTCAGACAAGAAAAATAAAATTCACGTGGATGGATCAACGCGCCTTGCGTTTGATGCTTGAGAGTTTGATTCGGGGACGATTGTTCTGCTGGCGAACATCCGTACCAAAGAGCACGCATCCCTGCATACTCGCAGCCACCGCACATCCGACCAGACAGTCAAGCCAGTGATTGTCGCGGCCCGGCGTTCGCAGTTTCCATTCATCAATCTGGCGACCACGTCCTTCGGTTTTGACTCGGTATTCAGCGGTCAGATGTTCTGCCAACATCCGGTGATCCATGGATGAGCCATGAGCAAACAGCGACAAACAACCCGGATCGCCCATGGCCACACCCAATCTGGCATGCACAAAGCTTTTCCAGTAGTTGGTATCGATCAATGCATAGCGTATGGATCGACGTCCTTGAACACAGGGCACACGCCAATGCAGACCAACCCGGTCACCACGTTTTGGTTTGTAGTCGGAGAACGGGATGCTGGACGCACCCACATAACGACCGTGGCTTGGCATCAATACAGCAGCATGACTGCTTTGCCGACAGAACTGATACACGACATCGGTGGAGTTGCCCCAGTTGGCATCGATCATGCAACGTTCGATGCTCAGCTCCGCACCATCATCCCGTCGAAAATGCTGCGCCAGACGTTTGGCGGTCAACGTTTCGAGCCCCGCATAGATCGCACCTTCCAGGCCGGTCCCGGGGTGGGCCATCATCATCGTCTTGCGTACATCACGAAGCGTGAAGTAACTCCGCTTTTGATCGGGATACGTGCCATAGTCCAGGATGTAGCCGGTGAAATCATCCTCCCAGCCGCAGACCATCCAGAACAGTACATTGCCCTGGACGTCGATGAACATGGTCATGTGATTGACACCCAACGGCACTTCACCACGTTGATGTCCGTTGGTTTTGGATGCGATAGTGTGCGCATCCAGCATCTCTTCGCCTTGATCCAAAACCGGCGGTTCGTTCTGATATTCAGCCCAGAACGCGGTTTCGCCCTGATCCAGTTTCAGGTTCATCGCATGTTGGATTGCTGACAACTCGTCGGGATTGTGGCGTTCAGGCCAGGCAACGACAAAGCCTTCATCCATCTGCTGGCGATGCTTGCGATAAAACGCAGTGGATTCACCAGTGCCACGGTCTGTCCGCTGACCTTCAGCACGGATCTGTGCGTACTGCTGCCAGAGTTTGTCGGCGGGGCTACCGGATGGCGGGAACGCATAGACCATCTTAGTGCGTTGGCCTTGCCACTGTGGGTGTTTGTCGCGATTGAGAATCCGGTCGGCCATGTCGTCGGGCCGCACGACGGTCAACGTCATCAGGCCAGCAATCTTCTTGCCCGGTCCAGCCAACCCCAGGATCGCACCCGACAGAATCTGTTCGCGCGTGGCACACTGCGATGGCGAACGGGCCGACTCATCCGTCTGCGGATCATCCAGCAATACCAAAGATGGACGTGTTGTTTTCCCATCAGCGCGTTTATGCTTCATGCCACGGATACGACCCGTGATCCCCGCGACTTTGATGATCCCCGCAGACGCAGCGGAACCTTCGATATTCGGCAGGATGATCTCCTTGGAGGTCCAGCCAATATGCGTGCGTGCACCACGGTACAACTGCCCTGCAGCACGTTGGTGAATGCCTTCCAATGCGCGGATTGGCCCGGTGACCTCCGAGAAGTCTTCGTCGATCAGATCATTGTTTTCCAGTTCAGATTTGATCGAATCGAGCATGTCCGCAGCGTGATCTTCATCTGAACCAATCAACGCTACGAACTGCCGATGCCCATAAACCAATGCCCATAGACATGCTGTTTCGCACAACGAGGTTTTGCCTGAACCACGCGGCATAGCCATGGCAAACAAACCACCCTCCAATACGGCCTGTTCAATCTTGGCAATCACAGCCAGGTGGTCCGGCGACCAGGTCAAATGAAAAGTCTGCTGGAAATACTGCTCGCAAAACTCACGAAAGCTGTTTCGGCAGGATTCCTTTCGCTCTGTATTGACGGGTGGGTGGACCCAACCATCAGAACCAATGTCACGCGATGACTCTGATGCTGCACGACTCCGAGCGTTGACTGCATCCTTGTGCCGGGAGTATGGACTGTCGGCAGAGTCGGACATGTCCGGTTCCTGCGACATCTCCTGGCGTTCATGGAATAGCCACGCTGCATATCGCAACAGGTCAAGCCGACGCAGGTTTCCCGGTGCAGCGATTCGACTGGCTGCACGGTTGAGATGGCGATAGACCACATGCGGCTGAATCACTTCACCCAACGGGGATGAATTGAGCAGCCGGACCGCCTCTGCCACACGCAATTGTCGCGGGTCGAGATTTCGAGATGGTGGATTGTTACCGGGACTCAACGGGCCTGTACCTCTCTGGCTAACCACGCGGCGTAGTGAATCAGATTGATCTTGCCATCTGCTCCAATCGGCATGCCACAATCAACATCTGCCTGAATCTGCTCGGGGGTAATTCGTCTGCTACCCGCAGCAGAGAGCAGCCGTGACACTTCTTCTATAGACAAAGCCATTGGATTGACCGGCTGGTTGCCGGGTGTCTTTGGCATGGCAAAAACCTCTTGTTTCAAGGGGAAATGGGCACATTCAAGAGTTACCCACAATGTCAGAAAGATGCCTTGATGTCATTGAAAATGAATGGCTCAATGTGTCCACAACGCAGCACGAAAGGAAAAACATAGATGCGTATCAAACGAATTGAACTTGAAGGCGACAACGGACACGCAAGCATCGAACGTCCCCGGAGCACCCGCGAAAGCCAGACCATCCGGATCGACAGCATCCTTCGCAACCCCAAGGCACACGAACAAGCCTGGCAAACCTGGGAGATTTCCTCCCGCACCGACAGCGACGAACTCTACAACATCGCCAAGATCCTCCAGCAACGCTGCGACGGCATACGCGGCACAGGCGGCGACGTACAGGACTACTACACCGAACTGCAACGCTTCGCAGACTAACCCCAAACCACGGAGACCAGAATGAAAACCATCAACGCCATCATCAGCAAGATCGCCAAGCAGCATCTGCACATCCAAACACTCAAAACCCGCAAACGCGACTGCCTGGATTTCCACAACGTCGCTGTATGGGAAGTAGGCGACGCCTTGGAGGCCGCATACCGGGCAGGCCAAGCCAGCAACACGCCACAGATGATTGAAACGATCTGCGACAACCTTTCGCCCGATGCGGTCGGAGCCATCGCCGCACGCCTGCACAACACACAGACCAACGATGGCAACGTCAACCGAGAAGTGCTTTGGTTCACCCAGCAACTGATCCAAGCCCTTGGCGGCAAGGAACAGCAGGAGCGGATCGTCAAAGAACTCGGTTTGTAAAACCCCATTCCGGATTTGCTTCCGGGGGAGGGCCTGGCCAGCCTGATTTCTACCAACACGGCCAAAGGAGCATTGATCATGCCACGTACCAAGAAGATTCAACCGTCCAAACCCGCCACCCGTAAGCAACGTGCCAAGGCCGTCGCCAAGGTCACGAAGGAACGCATCGTCGAGCCGCTGCCGATCACCATCGACGAAGCGATCACCAATAGCCTTGATGGCAACGCACCCCGCAAACGTTCGACGCCCAAACCGCAGAAAAGCAAAAAAAGCAGCGGCCTGGATATTGCCGCCCAGATTCTCAAGGCATCCGATCAGCCCATGCGATGCCGGGACATCGTCCAACGGATGATCGACGATGGCCTTTGGACAACCAATGGCAAGACCCCACACGCCACGATCTACGCAGCCATGATTCGGGAGATTCAAACCAAAGGCGAGCAGAGCAGGTTCAAGAAAACCGACCGGGGATTGTTCACACACAGCGGATGACATTCAACACTTCTCCTTGCCACCACCAACCCCGACCACATCCTGTTGGCTCGGGGTTTTCTTCGGTTGAGCCTTTTCAGCAGCACTGATGCATTCTGCCTTCTGCCCCGTGAACTTCTCCCATCGCTGCACGATCACATCCGCATACAACGGGTCGATCTCCATCAGGTACGCATGTCGCCCGGTCTGTTCTGCCGCCATCAGGGTTGAGCCGCTGCCACCGAACAGGTCGAGTACGTTCTCACCCGCCAACGATGAATACTGGATCGCACGCACCGCCAACTCGACGGGTTTTTCCGTGAGATGAATCATGCTCTGCGGGTTGACCTTCTTGACACTCCAGACGTCCGGCACATTGTTTGGCCCGTAGAATTTGTGGCCTGCGCCGGACGCCCAACCGTAAAAGCACCATTCGTGATTGCCCATGAAATCCTTGCGGGTGAGCACCGGATGCTCCTTCACCCAGATGACCGCCTGCGAGAAATACAGGCCATGCTTTTTGAGGAACGGCGGGTAGTTGGCACAGTTGGCGTACCCACCCCAGATGTAGAAACCCCGGCCCGGAGCCAGTACCCGCGCGATGTTGCCAAACCAGGCATCGAGCAACCGGTCGAATTCTTCGGGCGTGACAAAGTCGTTGACCAACGGGCGATCCTTGGCACGAAGCTTTTTCTGTGTGGGCTTGGCTTTTTCAGGATGACGGGCCAGGTCCATCTTCTGGTGATGGGATTGCTTGAAAGATGAATTGCCAGCAGCAATTGCATTGTTGGAGCGTGGCTCCACGCAGACCCCATACGGCGGGTCGGTATTAACCAGATGAATGACCTCGGCACCACCGGACGCCAGCAGGCGATCCAGGTCTTCGGGCTTGCTGCTGTCGCCACACATCAAGCGGTGATTGCCCAGAACCCAGATGTCGCCCGGTTGGGTGGTCGCTTCGTCCGGCGGTAGAGGAACATCTTCCGGGTCGGTCAATCCCTGCTGCACGTCGCCACTGACCAGACGGGTGAGTTCCTCCTGGTCAAAGCCCAGCAGCCCCATGTCAAAATCCAGCTCCTGCAAGGCTGACAATTCGATGGGCAGGAGTTTGTAATCCCATTCGGCAAGGCTGGCGGTCTGGTTGTCAGCAAGGCGGTAGGCTTTGACCTGCGCGTCGGACAGGTCGGTGGCCACATGCACGGGGACCTTGGCGAGTTCCAGCTTCTTGGCTGCTTTCCAACGGGTGTGCCCGACGATGATCACATACTCGCTGTCGACGACAATGGGTTGACGGAAGCCAAATTCCCGCAGAGAAGCAGCCACCGCGTCGATGGCATCGTCGTTGATGCGGGGGTTGCCGGGATAGGGTTGGACCTGGTCAATGTCACGTAATTCGATCTTCATGAAAATTTTCCTTTGAGAAAGAAAGTCTGTCTATAAGCGTTGCCGTTCCCGCGGCCATTTCGTTTGGTTTGGGCCAGGGAGGAACCATCCAGTGCTCAACCCCATGCCCAGGCTTCGGCCTGCCGCCTGCCAGTCTGGCACCCAGTGCTTGGCCTCGGCCCAGTCGCACGACGTTGGCGTCTGTGGCCCACGGTGGCTTGGTGGTCTATTCGTTCGCCTTGCCCGTACCAACGCGACGTGGGCCAACGTGGGCGGGGGCAGGGCGATTCGTTTTGTGTGCTGAGATTCGTCCTCTGAAATCGGGGCACGCCGGTCTTGGTCTGATTCATTTTGTGTGCGCCCCTTTAGGGGGCGCACAAAATGAATCCAGACCAGGCGTGCGGCTTTCATTT
>PAIY01000114.1 GCA_002704825.1 Phycisphaeraceae bacterium | reverse complement strand
TCGCTTCTGCATCGCAAACCTCCTTGTCTTAATGCACAGAAGTCATATCGGCTCGAGACAAACATCTATCCCACATTTTGAAAATGACAGACCACTAGCGCAATGCCGAGGCCTTGATCCCCATGTCCCTGGCTTGCTGGACAGCATCTTTCTGGAGCTTGCAACAAACCAGTTGGCAAAGGTCAAAGACCATCGGTTCACAGATGGCATAGATGACCTGGTTACCATTGCGTTCACGGCTGACCAGCCCCGCGTCATGGAGCATACCCAGGTGTTTGGAAATGTTGGCCTGTTTGGCTTCAAGTGCCTCAACCATTTCAGTCACCGTCAAAGGCTGATCAAAAAGCATTTTCAAAATGGCAAGGCGTGTCGGATCACCGAGCACTTTGAACATCCGGGCAACGGTCTTGATCTGAAGAGGAGACATGGGCGGGGATTTTTTTGACATTTTTATATTTCCATATTGCTATGTGGCAATTTAATGATATTATGGATTTCAAAAGCAGTCAAGATCATTGTCGACGGTTTGTCAATAAACGCAAGTCGTCAGACAAATGAATCCTGGCCAGACAAATGCTTTGCAATGTGATTTGAAGTCCACGCAAGAAAAGGAATGGGTATGGCACGGAAAATAGTCATCGTTGGTGGTGTCGCCGGGGGAGCCAGTGCTGCAGCCAGGGCGCGACGTTGTAATGAGGATGCCGAAATTCTCATGATTGAGAAGGACGAGCACGTCTCTTTTGCCAACTGCGGTTTGCCGTACTACATCGGCGGAGAGATTACCGATCGCAAGAAATTGCTTGTTGCCACGCCTGAGAAATTTGAAACATGGTTTAATGTCCGCGTCTGGACCCATCATCTTGTCACAGCCATTGACCGTGCTGCCAAGACCGTGACTGTCCTGGATCGTAAAGCCGAAACATCCAAGACCGTCGAATATGACAAGTTGATCCTCGCGCCCGGCGCTTCACCGATCGTCCCGCCCATGGATGGTATTCATTCATCCAACATTTTCACATTGCGAAATGTCGCTGACACGGATCGCATCAAGTCGTATGTGGATTTGAATCATCAAGCCAAGGCAGTCGTCATTGGCGCGGGTTTCATCGGTCTGGAGATGGTGGAAATGCTTCATCATCTTGGGATGGATGTCTCTCTGGTCGAACTCGCACCGCAGGTTTTGCCACCGCTTGATCCTGAAATGGCACACATGGTTGAGGAGGAACTTCAAGCCAAAGGCGTGAAGCTTCACATTGGCAATGGTCTCAAAGGCTTTGAAACCGATGGTGATAAAGCGACCGCTGTCCAACTCAATGATGGTACATCTTTGCCTGCTGATCTGGTCATTCTAGCCATTGGCGTGCGTCCCAGTACCGAGCTTGCACAGGCTGCTCAACTGGAAATTGGGAAGACCGGTGGGATTGCGATCAATGACTATGCCCAAACAACTGATCCCGACATTTATGCTGTCGGAGATGCTGTAGAATACCGCAATGGGGTGACGGATATCCTCCAGCGAATTCCATTAGCGGGTCCTGCCAATCGTGCGGGTCGCGTTGCAGGTGAGCATGCTGCATGTGATCAGTCACCGCCGATCCCCTCCGTTTTAGGTACCGCCATTGTCCGGGCATTTGGTAAAGTGGCTGCAGTCACGGGTTGTAATCAGCGTTGCATTGATGCCATGGATTACAAAGCGCATCACGTGATCATTCCCGCCAAGAATCATGCAGGTTACTATCCCGGTGCCCAGGAAATGGTGATTAAACTCATCTATCAACCGGCTGATGGCAAGATCATCGGCGCTCAAATCGTCGGCGGGGATGGTGTGGACAAACGCATTGATGTCATCGCGACGGTCATCCGTTTCGGAGGCACCATCGACGACCTTGCAGGACTGGACCTTTCCTACGCACCACCCTTCGGCAACGCCAAGGATGCAGTTCACCTTGCTGCATTTGCCGCTCAGAATGATCTGCGAGGCATCGAAGCATTTACCGCTGATCCGCCTGAAGGTGATCAGGTTGTCGATGTCCGCACGCAAGCCGAATGGGATGCCGGTCATTTGCCCAATGCGGTGCATATGCCGTTACACGAAATCCGCGGACGTGTCAGTGAACTTGATGCTGCCATGCCGACCACCGTGGTCTGTCGTGGCGGTCAGCGCGCTTACTATGCCTCCCGCATTCTGCGTCAGAACGGATTCGATCAAATCAAAACGATGTCCGGTGGCATGATGATGCGACCGCACCAGGAAAAGAAACGCCAAATACAGGAACAAGTCAAATGACATTGTCACTGATCTCCCCAACTGAATTTAATCTACTCTCACAGAACCAGAAGACCGTTTTGCTTGATGTCCGAACACCTGTGGAATATGCACAGGTTCACGCGCAGAAGGCGGTTCTCGAACCGTTGGACCAGCTTGATCCGCAGAAGGCTGCATCCAGGCATGGATTTTCAAAGCAGGATGCAGTCTATGTGATCTGTAAATCAGGCGGTCGTGCCAAGACAGCCGGCCAGAAGTTCATCGATGCGGGTTTTGAAAAGGTGATCTCCGTTGAAGGTGGGACCGATGCATGGGTTGCAGCCAATCTCCCGGTCGTCCGATCTGCATCCAGGACGTTACCCTTGCAGCAACAGGTCTTCATCGTTGTAAGCATCATGATTCTCAGCGGTGTCCTTCTTGGACATTTTGTCCATCCTGCATGGTTACTGCTCGCTGGTTTTGCGGGGTGCGGCCTGCTCTTTGCAGGTCTCACCGGTTACTGTGGGATGGCGATGATGCTTGCCAAAATGCCCTGGAATCAGGTCAAATTCAAGGATCAAACGGTCACCAGTTGTTCCATTGACTCGAGTAAAAGATCCAAGTCCTGTGGTTGTGGCAGTTGATCAGACAGAATAACACTTGGTTGACATACGGGTGGTCGTTATCATGGTTGTGTTATGACCACGCAAGCCGAATCTCAGACGACACCGATTCTTGCCAATCTCATGGATTGGATGCAATCGCAAACGGATTTACTGCTGAGTTTCGAAGACCTTTCGGGCATCACCTATGACTACAAGCAATTGCAACTCCCAGAAAGGCTGCAACGTCATGTCCGGCCTTTCTGTGATTATGCCAAGCATCACATCAAGGGCACCCATCAATGTCCGTTGAGTAAGTCGCTTGCCAACCAGGTTGCAGTTAAATCCGAAATGCAGACCCATGTGGGATGTTGTTACCTGGGACTGACTGACATTTTTCAGGCTTTGCGATTTGAAGACCGTGTCATGGGGGTGTTTTATTTTGGTTCGGTCATTCGCAAAGGGCAACTGGATCAGGCCCGCGAACAAATCCGCCAATTTACGCCCAACCAACCCAAAGAACGAGCAGCATTGTTCAGACGTTTGAGTCAGGTGCCAATGCTCGGTCAAGCACAGATTAATGCTGCATCCAGGCAGTTAAGCGAATTGATTCAGACGGTGGAACTCATTCTCCAGGGGCTTGCCATTCCATCTGGAATGTATGAGACGCATGCCAGTAACCGCATTGCCGCAGAGCATGTCCGAATCATGCACCCGTTGGTGCATCGCGCTTTGCGAATGATTCGGGAGCAGCATCACAAGCCCTTGAATCTCGCGATGATTGCTCAGTCTCAGCGGTGTCACCCCGGGTATCTGAGTCGCTTGTTTCGACAGCAGGTCGGCATGCCGATGGCAGATTATCTGAGGCGGACACGCATTGACCATGCCTGTCGTTTGCTGCGCCTTGATCGGTTGGATGTCACGGCTGTGGGTATGGAAGTCGGGTATGAGGACAAAAGCAACTTCGGCAGGGCGTTTCGCAAGGTCATGTCCATGTCCCCCGGTGCCTATCAGGCATCCTGTCTGAAGAACAGCCGGGTTCTAAAATGACCACCGAATGAGTACGGATTGTCTACCTGCTTTAAACGCCGTGGTCTATACTTTGAGCATGAATACGCTCAACCCATCATCGTATCTCAATGAGATTGCCAAGCCGACTCCGATTGCTGAGGAAGCTGATATTGTTGTCTGTGGCGGCGGACCTGCTGGTGTTGCTGCTGCGTTAGGTGCTGCTCGCATGCAGGCACAACTGGGGCAGAAACCCAATGTCCGCCTGCTTGAAGTCCACGGGCAACTCGGCGGTGTCTGGACGACGGGATTACTCAGTTGGATTATCGACGCGGGTAACAAGCATGGCGTGATGTCGGAGTTACTTGAGAAGATCAATGCCAAGCGTACCCAGATGGGTGAAGAACCGCCGGTAAAGACGGGCTGTCCCTATGACGTTGAACAGATGAAGCTGCTGCTTGAACAGATATGTGTCAAAGCAGGCGTCAAGGTGCTGCTTCACAGTCGCGTGGTGGGTGCCCATGTTGATGAAGCGAAAAAACTCACGCATGTGATCGTTGAAAACAAGTCCGGCCGTCAGGCCATTGCTGGCAAGGTGTTCATTGACTGCACAGGTGATGGCGATCTTGCTGCACAGGCAGGATGTACCTGTGAATACGGTCGTCCTGATCCAGACGATCCGACAAAAATCCAAGCCCAGCCGTTCTCCATGCTATGTCTGCTGACAGGTTTGGAACGTGATTTAACCAAGCCGTATCACGATCGTGAGCTTTATGATTGGGGAACACCCAAGCAGAACCTGCGCGCTGCGATGCTTGCAGGCGGGGCGGACCCGTCTTATGGCAAGCCGACTCTTTTTGAAATCTACCCGGACCTGTTCACGATGATGGCCAACCATGAGTATGGTTTTAGCGGTTTGAATGCACAGGATATTTCCGATGCCACCATTCAAAGTCGTAAGGAAGTGCATGACATGGTTGCAGCATTGCGCAAGCAAGGTGGTTGCTGGTCAAAAATTCGTATCGTCGCCACGGCATCGCAGATTGGTGTGCGTGAGAGCCGCAGACCTCTGGGGGTGTATACGGTGTCACTGGATGACATGGTCGAAGGTGCACGTTTTGAGGATGCGGTCTGTCGCTGTACCTTTGGGATTGATGTGCATGCAACACGCAAGACCAATGCAGGCGGTGGTATCGAGGATAAACCCGTTGGCAAGACGCAGCCTTATGACATCCCTTACCGTGCCCTGGTCTCCGCTGAGGTGGATGGCTTACTCTTTGCAGGCCGATGTATCAGCGGTGATTTCTTTGCACACTCAAGCTATCGCGTCACAGGTAACAGTGTTGCTTTGGGCGAAGGTGCCGGTGCCGCCGCAGCCGTTGCCATCAAGCAGCAAACCAAACTCAGCGAACTTGCGTATGGCAAAGTCGTCTACCCGGAACTGGAAAAAATGTGGGGACTCAAGCAAGTCTAACGTGCAGGTGAGACCGTTGAAGCATGCGGGTTAAGCAGCATGATCGCGATGGCAATGACGTAACAGGTCAGACCAAGGAGCAGCACGAACACCGCCTTCTGATAGTAGCGCATCTTCCGATCACGATATGCCAGTGAACTGCGGATCAACTGTGGCAGGTCACTTTCCGGTGGCTGCTGCGTGATCCAGTGCAGCTTCATCACGCCCCCGACTACCAAACCCGCAGCAAGCAGCGTGATCCCCACGCCCGAGACGATGAGCAATTGTGCGATCCGGTTGGTCCCTGCAATGATGCGACCTGAAAAGCCGGTGACGGTGATGACAATGCCACATAATCCAAGGAGCATCTGGGCGCGTTGGGTGAGTGTGTGGAGTTGTCGTTCGACAAGGTTAAGCGCGTCGAGCGGGTCGTCTTTGCCATAGACGGCCATGATGCGATTGTATTCCTGATCGGGTGTGAGTTTGTTCATGAGACCTGCATTTTAGAGACAAACTGGCGATTAACCAAAGACAAAACCCAACCCCTGGGCGATCACCGTCGGGATCGTGAGGATGGCAATGATGCTGGTCGCAAAGACCACACGCAGCGCCACTGCCGTATCTCCGCCGTAATGCTTGGCCAGGACGATCGGGAAGACGGCGCAGGGCATCGCTGCCTGGATCACCATCACCGTCTTGAGTTCCTTGAGATCAAAACTGTCAAACGCCTGGGGCAACCATGATGCGACCAGAATAAACAACACCGGCAGGGCAACCAATCGCAACAGAATACCGGCAAAGGCTGATTGCCAGCTTGTGAGTAATTGGGATCGTGCCTGGCCGAACTGGTCTGCCATCGTCGCGCCCACCATGATCAGGCCCATCGGGATCGTCGCCTGTGCCAGCAGTTTGATCGGCATGCTCAAAAACGACAGGTCCACGCCAATGGCATCAGGAACCACTTCATACAAACGGAACTGATTGATCAACAGCGAAAACAGGATAGCAAAAAAAGGCGGGTTCATCGCACGCTTCCAACTATTGCGATTCAACTTGCCTTGAAGCACCAATAGGCCTACCGTCCAGATCGCAATCTCAACGCCAAGGTTGTGAACGATGAGCGTGCCCATGGTCGCCCCGTTGTCATTGGGGAACATCGCTTCGACCAGTGGCATGGGGATATAGCCGTAGTTGAACGTCCCGACACACAGGGCAAAAGTGTGCTGAGCCACAGGCGTTTTCAAGCCAACCCATTTACCGCAGAGCTTGGCAAAGAGCAGAGCGATGATGTATCCAACAACCGTACTCCCAAAGCCGATCGTCGGGGGAAGCCATGCATCGGTAAAATGCATGAACTTGGGATTCCCAACCACGTGATTGATGAAAAAGCAGGGCATCAAGACGCGTATGACGACCTTGAGCAGACTCTCATCCGCTTCATGCGTCAGCCAGTTGAATTGACGCAGACAGGCACCGACACCCAGCACCAGGAAGACGGCAAAGACAAGTCCCATGATGGTTGCTTGATCAAGCATAAGGGGACAAAGCGTATCAGGTTTGTGCACAATTGCCAGCCAGTTGAGCGTTTTTGGCGCCCATAGATGAAATGTTGGTTGCAAGATCGTAAACTATGTCCCATGGCACAGGACTATGTTGCAGAACTCAAAGGCATATGCAAAATTTACCAGCGCGGAAAGTCCGAATTGGCTGTTCATGCGTTGCGTGAAATGGATATGCAGGTGCCACGCGGTCAGTACCTGGCCATCATGGGACCTTCAGGCAGTGGCAAGAGTACACTCATGAACATCCTCGGCTGCCTGGACCGACCGACTTCCGGGCAGTATCTGCTCGAAGGCAAAGACGTCGCCCGTATGCCTGACAATGACCTGTCACGTGTCCGCCGTGAGAATCTGGGTTTTGTCTTCCAGGCCTTTAACCTCATCCCGCAATTGACCGTGATCCAGAACGTGCAGGTGCCTTTGTTTTACCAGGGCATGCCGCGTCAGAATCGCAACCGTGATGCCATGGAAGCCATCGAGCGCGTTGGGTTGACTGACCGTGTCCATCACCGTCCATCCGAACTCTCCGGCGGTCAGCAGCAGCGTGTTGCCATCGCCCGCGCTTTGGTCAACAAACCGTCATTGCTTTTTGCAGATGAACCCACGGGTAACCTCGACTCCAAAACCGGTGAGTCGATTCTCAAGCTCTTTGACGAACTGCACGAACAGGGCATGACGCTGATCATGGTCACGCATGATGAAGGCATTGCTGATCGCTGTCAGCGCGTGTTACGCCTCAAGGACGGCTATGTCGATTCCGACGAACCCGGTGGCTATGCCCTGCGTCACAGTGAACACAATGTCGTGAATTGACCTGTTCCCATTGCAATGGACCGTTTGCCAATGCGCACACCGATGACCATCCGCCGCAGTCTGCTTGTCAGTGTCATGACGTTGAATCTGGTGTCGCTTGGTTTACTTTTGGCCTTGATGTTTTTCGGTTCACGCTATGTTGTCTCTTATCTTGCGACTTCCATCATTGATGAGACGCAAGCCAATATTCAGTTGCAGGTCCAGACACTTTTTACGGATGTGACAAACGAACTGGATCGCATCGCCACGTGGGTTGATCAGGGCTTGGTGGATCTGGATCAACCCGATGAACTCAACCGTCTGCTTAAAGCCTCGTTCAAACAACAGGATCAGATTGCTGCCATCGTCATTGCCAATCAGACAGGGCGCGAACACATGCTCTTGAAAGATCAATCCTCATGGCAGATGCGCCGGACGCAGGGGGATGTTTCAGATCATCTGTTTACAATCTGGCGTTGGGACAAGAATCCCCGATCACCAGAGATTAAAAATCAAGTGCTCGAGTATGACCCACGTAAGCGTCCGTGGTTTGAAGGCGCATTACAGGTACGACAAGCGTTTGATCAAACCAATGAACCGGTGACGAATAATCAACTTGTTCATTGGACCAATCCGTATCGTTTTTTTACGACGCATCTGCCCGGTGTGACCGCATCGATTACAGCGATGAATCCCGATGGGAAAATGTATGTCATTGCCATCGATCTGACGCTCAAGGATATCTCCCGATACACCACAAAAATGGTGGTCGGCACGCGCGGAATGGTGATGGTCTTAACCGGCGTTGATGAGAATTTCCAAACGGACTTATCCGTCATTGGCCTGCCCCATGCTCAGAAGTTTCTCAATATCCAGGATCAGGATCAATACCTGCTCAAACGTCCTGAGGAACTTGATCTGACAGTGCTCGATGATGCCATTCAGACCATGAAAGTTGACCCCACGCAGCGAGGCAAATCCATGCGGTTTTACAGCGGTGGCGAGTACTGGTGGGGGACGGGGCAGCTATCGCCATTGGGTGAACAGTTGCATGTTGCCACCGCCATTCTCATCCCAGAGTCCGACATCATGGGTGAGATTCAATGGGTGCAGAAAGTGGTCTGGGGCATCCTGGTTTTAATCTTCGTTGCCAGTGTTTATCACGTGATCAAACTCGCCCGTAAATTTTCGCAACCTATTGAATGTCTCGTTGAGGACATGAAACGGGTAAGTCGTGGCGTGCTTGATGAGCCCTGTCGCGTCAAGTCGGATGTACGCGAGTTTGGTTCGCTTGCACAGGCTCATGAGAACATGCGCCAGAGCTTGCAGTCGCTGATGAAACTCGAACGTGATATGCAGCTTGCCCGACAGATTCAGCAGAAGACTTTTCCCAGTGTCCTGCCGACGGTCAACGGTTTTGAGATTGATGCATGGAGTCAACCGGCTGATGAGACCGGCGGGGATACCTATGACATCATCGGCTTGAAAGTCCGGGATAACCAGCTTGTCATTTGTGAGGATCAGCCGGAAAAAATCCTGTTTCTCCTTGCCGATGCCACCGGCCATGGTATTGGCCCAGCATTAAGCGTGACGCAACTGCGGGCGATGTTGCGGATGACAGTTTGGTCGAACGTACTGGACATCAACACGATTCAGCACATCAATGACCAGATGATCCGCGACCTACCGGAAGGACGTTTTGTCACTGCCTGGCTTGGCAGTCTGGATACCACCACGCATCAACTCATGTCCTTCTGTGCAGGTCAGGCGCCACTGCTGCATTACCACGCTCAAACCGATAGCTTTGATGTGTTGGATGCCGATACCCCGCCATTGGGTGTGATGGCCCCGTTACCCATCGAAAACCGCAATGTCTTTTCACTGGAGAAAGGTGATCTGTTCATCGTCTTCTCAGACGGCATCTACGAAGCCATGCAACTCGGTGGTGAGATGTTTGGCATCGAACGTGTGCAGCAGGTGATTCGTGAACACCATCATCAAGGCGCGACCGCCATCTCCATCGCCATCAAGTCCGCCGTCGCTGAGTTTGCCCAGGGATGCAAGACCAAGGACGATCAAACCGCGGTGATTATCAAACGACTTGATTAGTATTGTTCCAGCAAATAATCAACATGTCTGTTTTATAGTAAATCGTATAAACAATCGCCCACTTTCGTCACTCCCCAAAGGCGGGAGTCCAGTGATATGTGCAAGCGTCAACTGTATGCCACTGGATTCCAGACTTCCGGGGGCGCGGGAATGGCGAATCGGAATTCTGCTTGGCGATAAATGACGCATACCGGTCTAATCCAATAAAAAAGAACACCAACAATCGCTGGTGTTCTTTGTGTGTTGATTGGTTTAATCAAAACGATCAGATGAGCACTTCCGTGCCAGCATCAATTTCACTTGGCAGGTCCAGTTCCTTGAGATCTTCGGGATCAATGGCTTTCATGTGACTCAGTTCAATGACCGCATCGACACTGCCATCCTCCTTGCGGGGAATGACCACGCCATACTCGGCAAGCCAACGGGCTGCACGTTCGGTCTGTCCCTGCTTGCAGGTTGCAGGACAGTCCAATGCGCCGGGTTCATCCGCATTCTTGATCGGGCTGAACTCTTCGATGCGGTCGGTTTCGAGAATGATGGATTCGGCGCACATCGGCAGGGCGTCAAACACAAACGTCTCCAGCTTCACCGCATTGGGTTCTTCGGGTTTGACGGTGACTTGATTGGCTTCGTCCCAGTATCCGACCTTCTTGTCCGCACGGTTATACGGCAGGGCAAAACCGCCATCCTGCGTGTTGATCCGTTCGATGAAGTCGGTGGAGATTACGTGAATGGCAATGCTGCCACCCTTGTAAACCAGTTCACCATCGTCATCACGCATCTCTGCCAGTTCATCCGGCAGGTTGGAGTATTCAATGACCGAATGCTTGCCATCGACGATGCAGAACACGCCGACCTTTTCCTTGGGGTAAGCCTTGGGAAGTGCCTTGGAAGACATATCGCCATTGGCTTCAGCATGAAGTCCGATGAATAGCGGGTCAATGACTTTGACCAGTGGGTTGTCGACCTGGACATAGCTGAGTTGTTCAATGCCACGGTTTTTCATGTCTTCCAAAGCGCCGGATGTGTAGAGCGCCTTGAGCGATCCGCCGTGTCCATTGGGCGCCATGGCAAGTGAATCAGGTGTTTCGAGTAACGCCTTGCCGGTCTTGGCATCAAAGGCAGGCATCATGCCCTGGGGGAAAATCATGATGTTGTCCGGACGCAGACCGAAGTTGCCATGCTCTTCAAAAAACGCGCGGGTCGCAGCGTCATTGATCGGGCTGGTCATGATGTACCAGGGGATGGTGGTGTTGAATTTCTGTTCGGCTTTGCGGATGAACTCGGCGAAGCAGCAGAACAGAGGCACCTTGCGGATGGCCGTTGCCGGGTACGAGCCTTTGGGGCCGTCCCAGCCAAGACGTGTACCTTGACCACCAGCGACGGTGAAGGCTGCGACTTTGCCTTCGCGGAGCAGCTTTTCGCCTGCCTTTTTGGCTTTTTTGTAACGATCCGCCAGGTCCTTGCCGGGAATGCGTGGCAGGTAGGGATCGGGTTGGATGGACTCGGGGGCCTTGAACTCAGGCTTGTTGAGGACATGCGACTGAACCAGTCGGGTGCATTCGACCCAGTCGATGGATTCAATCTGCCCGAGAATCTGTTCTTTTTGATCGTCGGTGAGTTGATCGTAGTATTTGAGGACTTGAGCCTGATCCGCCTTTTCCAAAGCAGCCTTGGCATTTTCCAGGCGCTGTTCAAGGGTAAGTGTCTGCGTTGCCATGATGAACTTTCTCTTGGTAATGCGTGGTTAAAAATATCCGGCGGGGTTGGAGTTTGGTGATGAGGTTTTTATTTGATTTCGGCGGAGTTTTCCTTGCTTTGCCAGATGGCCTTTCCGACAAAGAACGGGCCGAGGCATTGAAGCAGTTCGGAGGTCTGTTTGGTTTTTCGCATGGTCTGAACCACAGCGGAGAGCGGGTGTAAATCCTTACCCATGAGTCCGACGACAAAGTCATTGTCATTGCGATCCATGCCGTGACAGGTCAGGCGTATATCGTGGGCCATGTCGTGGGAACCGAACGCCATACCGATCGTGCCATGTTCCATGAGAACCGTACGTTGTTCTTCGGCAGAGAGTTTGTTGAATTCACCCTTGCGACGCAGTGGATACCAGACCGCCCAGGGCCAATCGGGATTGGTGCCGGTGCGGATAGGGCGATCAAAGAGCACTTCCTGCAGGGAGGGTTCGTAGCCGATGCTGTAGGTTCGGCCGAACATGGTCAGTTCAGGGACAGGCGTCATCAGGTCAAACGGATTGCCTTTGAGAAGCGAGCGCCATGTGGTGACGAAGAAGTTGGGATCTTCGTGCATGCCCAGAACCGCGATGCCGTTGGGATCATGCATGTCTTCGTAGACGGCGCCGGTGACGCCTGCCTTTTCCATGGCCTCGACCACTTCGCCTGAGTCTGCACAATCCGTGAAAGCCAGCAATTGAATGAACAGACGACGATCCATCGTCTGTGGTTGACCCTCAATGGGCGAGCCGTGTTCGACAATATCCGGTTTCTCAGGCATGGGGCGTTGTGGACGCATGGGGTTCTCCGTATCTGAGATGTCAGCCGGGCGATGCTGATCTCAGTGGTTTCATGAGGATTTTATGTCACTTGTCAGAGACGTATCATCGCAAAGACTGGTCAGGGATTCAACGTCGGTCACTCAATCCTGACGTGGGGGGCGTCTGCGCTTGTTGTTTTTGGGCTTTTTCTTGGGATTGGTGCTCTGATTGCCAAAGGTATTGGGCTTTTTCCCGCCCTTGGGCTTCTTGGTGACATTTTTCTTGCGGCGTTGGTTGTTGGGCTTCTCAGAAGTCTCTTCGCCGACTTCTGCGATGGCCTTTCTAGCCTCATTCTTTTTGAATGGATGGGCTGCACGCTTTTTCTGCGGCTTGCGGCGTCCCTTGCCACTGCCTTTGCCGGTCCCTTTGGGCTGTGGTGTGAAGGTGGGCTTGTCATAAGGGTGATACATTTCCTCAATCGGATTACCCAGCAGACGTTCGATGGCACGAAGCTGTTTTTCGTCCGCTTCACTGACAAAGGTGATGGCTGTGCCTTCGAGTCCTGCACGACCCGTTCGGCCGATGCGGTGAACATAGGTTTCCGAGTCGCCGGGCATGTCAAAGTTAAACACATGGGAAATGTCATCGACATCCACGCCGCGTGCTGCGATGTCACTTGCAACGAGCACATGCAGATCACCCCGCTTAAATCGCGAGAGCGCTCGTGTCCTTGCCTGCTGCGACTTGTCCGAGTGAATGGCTTCGGCTTCGACGTTTAATCGTTTGAGTGAACGTGTCAGACGATCCGCACGGATTTTAGTCCGCGTAAAGACAATGGCACGCGACACGCTGACCGTATGCAGCAGGTGACTGAGTAGATCAGACTTCTTGGAATTCTCCACAAGGCAGACAAACTGCTTGACGGTTTCAGCAGCACTGGAAGTCTGGGGGGCGACCTGAATCGACACCGGATCAACGAGAATCGCATCAGCCAGTTCGCGGATCGGCTTGGGCATCGTCGCAGAGAACAGCAGATTCTGACGCTGCTTGGGCATGTAGGTGAGGATACGGCGGATATCCTTGATAAATCCCATGTCGAGCATGCGGTCAGCTTCGTCAAGGACAAACGTTTCAATGTGATCCAGTCCGACTGCGCCCTGTTCGTAAAGGTCCATCAGGCGACCGGGGGTTGCAATGAGAATGTCCACGCCATTAATCAGGGCTTTGACCTGCGGATGCTGGCTGACACCACCGAAGATGACCGCGGTTTTGAGCTTGGTGTAGTGGCCGTACTCCTTGAAACTTTCGTGGATCTGGGCAGCCAACTCGCGCGTTGGTGCCAGGATCAGGGCACGGAGTGCCGGTTGATGCTTCCGGGGCTTACCTTGCGACGGTGGCGGGCAGAGTTGATGGAGGATTGGAAGGGCAAACGCGGCCGTCTTGCCGGTACCGGTCTGGGCACATCCCAGGACATCCTTGCGGTCCATCACCACAGGAATGGCCTCGGCCTGGATCGGGGTCGGGGTGGTGTATCCCTGGCGATGCAGTGCACGACGCAACGGTTCAGCCAGGTTCAGATCATCAAACGATGGGGTGGTTTCGCTCAAGCGGTTCAAACTTTCTAAAAAAACATCTTGGACCCGGATCAAGCGAAGCATCATACTCGATTTGAGCAGTGTCCGAAAAAAAATAGAAAAAATGTTTGGCAGCAGCGTCCCCCAATGTTACACTTGTGACAGTTCTGTACAGCAGAAAGTCATGCAAAGTGACCGCTGCTGATGCCGCCTGAGGGGGTGGTCAAGCAGGCCCTTGTACAGAACCGTCATGCAGGTGTTGTCGTCGTTTGCCACACACCTGACCGACCAATCACTGTCTCATACGTCAAACTACGTTCGAGACAAGGGAGAAAGCAATTGCTTGCTGATGAGCCCATCCGGTGAGGACTGACAGTCTTTGATGCTGTCGGTTTCTCTGGATAAAGCAATTGTTCGTGTCGGTGATGAAAAAGGTCAATCTGACCCATGACATCGCTGGACCATTCAAAATATGTCAAAGCGTGTCCAACTGCCATGCGGGGGCGATCTCTCCGAGGGTGTTCTGGATTTAGTCTTATTGAGCTGCTGGTGTCGATTTCCATCATCACCATGCTCATTGCTCTGCTTCAACCGACCTTGCACGGTGCACGTGAACAGGCACGACGTCGCTACTGTGAAAACTCACTGCGTCAGCTTGCCATCGCATGGACGGTGTTCCCGACGGATCATAATCAGGAGTTGGTCAACTCCCTGCCTGACGACACCGACGGGTGGGTCAAGCGTGGGGCGGGTTGGACGCCGATCGAACAAGGCAAACTCTATCCCTATGTCCGCACCACCGGTGTCTGGCATTGCCCCTCCGACCCGACCGGCAACGAACGCAGCTACTCCATTGCTGCGCCACTGCATGGTGAACGCTGGGATCGTCACCTGAGCAATCCTAATGACTCCTGGGCACAATTCGGCACTGACAATTTCGATGAAATCATCATCCCCTCCAGCCAGTTACTGGCATTGGAAGAACTCGATGCCCGTGGCTGGAACATCGGTTCGTGGATCATGTACGTCCGTGATGCACAGAAATATTCATGGATCGATTACATGGCACAGTTCCATTCACGCGGGACCACGCTCTCCTTTGCTGACGGCCATGTCCAGTTTGAGTATTGGCAGGACAAGGACACCAACTTCGCATCCAAAAATGAATTGTTCTTCCTCACAGATCCAGGCAATGAAGACTGGTTGAAAGTCCGCAATTGGTATCGCAATCTCCAGTCAACTGGGGATGTCAAACAAACGGTTGCACCATAACAAAGGGTTACCTCATGCCGATCCTATTGGCCAGTTACAAAAACAAAACCGCGGGCTTTGTTCTCAAAGAGAACAAGAAGCAGGTCACCATCGGCCGTGATCCGGGGAACGACATGCCCCTGCCCATGACGCGCGTCTCAAAAGTGCATGCTGCACTCTCATTGAAAAATAACCAATGGTTCATCCGAGACCTGGGCTCCTCCAACGGCACCAAACTCAACAACAAAAAACTCGTTGGCAAAACAGAGATTCACCCCGGCGATCGCATTCGCCTGGGCAATGTCCGGCTTCAGTTCATGGACACCCAGGAAATACCAGAAGGCGTCAAACGACTCAAAGACCGTCGGGATTACGACCACCGTATTCGCTTTAAATGCTCACACTGTGATCACACACTCAAAGCCATGGCCAAGCACATTGGGCGCCGTGTGCAGTGTCATCACTGTGATGAAATTGTCCGCGTCCCCGGTGTCGTGGGTAAATCAAATCGCAAACGTAAGTCGCGTCCCGATTCACCACTGAAACTCGTTGAAGAACCCAGCGAACAGACCTTGCTCATCAAGTCCGGCGAGATGAAATCGCTGGTTGAGAACAAGGCACATGATTCTGCCAGTGAAGAAAAAGTTACCCTCGACGATCTGCATGATGAGTTGGCTGATGTCACCCCGCAGCAGGTCGAAACACACAAGCAAGCAGCTAAAGACCAGGCGCAGGCCATGCGTCAACTGCGTAAGGCAGAGATTAAACGCGAACTGTTCCGTGATGACCGTAATCCCCTGGATAAACTTTACAGCAAGGTGCTGATTCAATTCACATTGCAGTACAGCAAACTCAAAGACCCCACATTTCCCATCCAACGCTGGCATGTGGCAGCCTTGTTCATCGTCATGGTCGGATTCCTCTCCATTCGGATCTTCCTTGGAGGAGGCAGTGGGAATTTATCCAATGTTGAAAATGCACCATCTGAGTTTGTTGTCAACTGTTCAGAATGTAACCACGAAAGTGAAATGACACTTCAGCGTTTTGAAAAACTCTCGTTTTACATGATGCATCCGGATTCGTATTCGCAGAAATATCCCGGCGATGACATTCCTGATCCATCCGTTTGTACGGACTGTGGCAAGACACACACAGCGTTACGCCTCACCGTGGCCCCGGACACCGGCCAGCGACGCATTGTTGCTGTGACCGAGAAAGATGCTTCACTGCAAATGGCTCAAGCCCAGTAATTCAACCTCACATCCATTTCATCATTGCGTCATCATCAGACGCGACCTGATACATAACAAAGTCCTGGCCT
>PAIY01000113.1 GCA_002704825.1 Phycisphaeraceae bacterium | reverse complement strand
TCGCTTCTGCATCGCAAACCTCCTTGTCTTAATGCACAGAAGTCATATCGGCTCGAGACAAACATCTATCCCACATTTTGAAAATGACAGACCACTAGTGGGATGCCTACTGCTTGGCATTTATCTCTGTGCGTTTAAAACACTGCGAGCCATCGACCATGCCATGCAGGGACACTGCATGCACTGCGGGTATGACCTGCGTGGCGAAGACCAGATGTGCCCCGAGTGTGGCAGAGCACAACAGGAACTCTTCCGTCGGTTCAATGACTGGTATGACCGTGAAGTTTGAACGGTCATTGCATTGATACAAACCTGCACCAGATTTACATCTGGTGCTCATGGCATGATGCGTATGCTTCAAATCAATCAATCCCGGCTGAACAGTCGCATCAAACCACGCTTACGCGGGCGGGCGAAGGCCGATGCCACCGCATCGGTATCAAAGCCAGCAGGCAAGGTGTTACCCGATGCAAAGCTGTAGAGAATGGCTTTAAAGACGGTGTCCGCTGCACTGGTTGCAACAGAGATCAAAGCGACCACAATCGCACAGCCTGCCAGGACACACAGCGTCATCACCGGGCTTTGCAACACCACCGCCGAAGCCCAGAGGACAAAGCCCATCACCACGTAAATCGGCAGGGTCACGATAAACGTCATCAATGCCAGCGAGAAATTGCCTCGCAGCGAATCGCCCCAGGCTTCCTTCATGGTCTTGACCGAGGACTTGATCGCCTTGAACGGGCCAACGCCTTCGACCGTAATCACCGGGACAACAAAGAACGTCAGAATTGTCCAGCCGGCACCGAGTATCCAGGCAATGAATCGGCCGACCTTGTCGTTGAGACCTTCGATAATTTTGAGAATCATACCAACCACTGCGGAGACCAAGGCCCAGGCCAGAATCTGTGGCAGACGTTGCATGGCAATCTTCATCCCATAGCCAACGGTCGGCACTTCGCCGCGCATGATCTTCATCGCACAGGCAATCAATCCGGTGTTGAAAAAGGCGATGACGAAATAATTACAGAAGTAAAACGCAAAGCCAATCAAGCCCCACATGGCCAGCCAGACATAATCAATCGGCTCAGCAGGACGAGCTTCAAAAGCGCCCCCGTTTTCAGCAGCCTCACCAAAGGCATCTTCCAATGCGAACATAAACTTCTGAGCATCCGCGACAATCTTATCCGCCTCAGCTTCGGACTTGCCTTCAGCGATGAGCCCCTTGCGCATCTGGGCAAAGTCGGCCTTTTCTTCTTCGGTGAGTTCACGCGGCGGTCCCTTGGTGGCAGCAGGTGCTTCTGTTACAGCAGTGTCCGTGGTCTGGGTTGCATCCCCTGTTGCTGCGACGACATTGGGGGCCGTCGCATCCGTCGCTGTGACAGCCGCTTGAGTATCTGCCGGTTGCATTTGAGCCTGTCGCTGTTGGGCGCGATTCATCTCAGAGTTGGCCTGAGCGAGTACCAAGCCACCAACAGGCAAGGCGAAACTCAGGAGCACAATCAAGGCAGCAATACCTGAACAGACCGGGAAGATGAGCAGTTGTTTAAAATCCCAGATCATGCCATAGCTGATCTTGGCGAAGGTCCAGCTTCGTTTGAAGCGACCGAAGATGCCGTCTGCATAGTCGTCATAAACCTGGCCGCCACCGGACATCTGTACGCCAACGGAGGTATTGAGTTTGCTGCCTTCCTTGAGGTTGAATCCACAACTCACGCAGATCACTGCACCGGGTCGGACACTGGTTTTACAGGACGGGCAGGTCGGCCCACCGAGATTGGCTGGAGGCGGGACGTTAAGCTGACCATCAGGTGTCGCCAAAGCATCACCGCCATGCGATGTGTTTGCCGGCTTGCTGGTTCCCATGTTCAGGTCGATGCCTGAGTCAAGATTGAGTTCCAGTTCCATGCCCTGGTCCGCCGGATCAGTTGCGGGGAAGCGGAGGGCTTGACCACATTTGCAGCGGACTTTCTTGCCAGCATATTTTTCCTGCCAGGCATAGGCACGGTTGCAGTGCTCGCAGCGCACTTTACCATCAGCGGATGAACTCATGAAAAAACCCCATGAACAAAGATAAATAGAATCAGAGATCAGATTCTACCAGTTTCACGGGTTGGTCTGTTGATGTCAATACCTTCTTGTGCGATCGTCTTTTAAGAATTGATGCAAGAGTCGTTTATTTGCTCGCCAACTGCTTTTTCCTGTCTTCTTCGACCATTTTCATGAGTTTGCCAGCCAGGTCGACACCTTTGCTGGCGACTTCGATGCTGCCCTTGGTGCTTTCGATGGAAAGTCGGGTGGTCCCCTCCGCGACATCGAATGCCAAACCGGTGAGTTCGCGGGCGGCCTTGATCGAGCCAACCACCATGGAGACACAGCCGGTCGAGGTCGTGGCGATGGCAATGAGAAATGTCAGTGCGAAGATCCGTTTGAGTTGCTGCATCATGCCTCCAGCGTGGGTGTTACGACAACTGCCATTGTCGCGTGAGTCACTGGATTAACGAATACGAAACGGAAACATGCAAGTGGGATGTGTGAAAATAGGCAACTTTCGGCTTATCGGATGTCGGTTCAGTCAAAGCCGCTACTCTCCTGGGTCGCGGGTTGTTTCATTGCGATGTCGATTGATTACAAGGCAACCCTGACACAGGAGTGCACGGATTTGAGATTACAATGACGCGTCTGTGCTCGAAAATCTCAGGAGACCGCAGCAGCCGGTTTGTTCTCGGCCTGCGGCTTGTCGGTTGGATACTTGATGCGGCCGTGATAGATGGCGCAGAGCATACGCGTGATGGCGTTCTCGATGGCATGCAGTTCCTTGAGCGTCATGTTGCTCTGATCGAACTGGCCATCCATCAGGCGTTTCATGGCAATGGTGTGAACCAACTGCTCAAGGCGCACCGGTGTCGGCTCAGCCAAAGTCCGACTGGCGCCTTCGAGTGCATCGCAGAGCATGAGGATGGCCTGCTCACGGGATTGGGGTTTGGGACCGGGGTAACGGAACTCGAACTCCGCCGGTGCCGGTGCATTCTCCGCTGCGTTCTGCTGCTTGGCTGCGTGATAGAAATATTCGACGAGTGTCGTGCCGTGATGCGTTTCGATGAAGCCGCGCACCGCAACGGGTAAGCCGAACTCACGCGCCATCTCGATGCCGTCTTTGACATGGCCGACGATGATCAGCAGACTCATTGCAGGTGAAAGCTTGTTGTGTTTGTTGGGACCACCGCCCTGGTTTTCGACGAAGTAGGACGGCTTATTCATCTTGCCGATGTCGTGGAACATGGCACCGACGCGACACAGCAAACCGTTGGCACCGATGGACTCGGCAGCCGCCTCAGCCATGTCTGCAATGCGTAGTGAGTGTTGGAACGTGCCCGGCGCTTCCTCTGCCATACGGATGAGCAATGGGTGCGAAGCATCGTTGAGTTCACGCAACGTCATGCTCGTGGTCACACGGAACATGCGTTCAACCGCAGGTAGAATGCCTTGAACCACAATCCCCGTAAACAAACCGACGAAGACCAGAATCGCCGGGTCACGCCAGATGTAATCCATGTCTTTCCAGACCGCCAGATCACTGGAGCCGAGTTTGGCAAAGACACAGGCCGCTGCCATACACACACCGGACCAAAAACCGATGATCGCAAGACGCGAACGGGTTCGCACGTCATCCAGGAAGCCTGCAACCGCACCCACACCACACAGCGTCACCACCGCAAACTCCGTGGAGAGATTCAGGCTGAGCATGACGATGAGCGTGTGGGACGCTCCCATCGCCAAGGCAAATCGCTGGTCATAGCTGATGGCAAGGATCATCGTTGCCATCAACGTCGGAAAGACTGCCGTGGCATACAGGTAATTGGGGACATTGATCACGCCCATGATGGCCATCGCCTGACAACCCAGGACCAACACCGTCAAGGCAAGGCCGCGCATCGGATTGACCGCAATACGACGGGCAAAGCCGATGATGTACACCCACATCGCAAGACTCACCACCAGCAACATCCCCACACGCCCGACAAGCATGGCAAGCGAAATGCTGAACATGCCCACCAGTGACTGGTCGGAGATGCTTTGCAGGTATGCCTTGTTTTCCAACTCGATGAGCAGGATGTCCTGACTTTTGAGAACGGTCCCTGACTGGATCATCACCGTGTCAGGGGTGTAGGTGAGCTTGGCTTCTTCGACACGTTTGTACGCATTTTCCTTGCGCTTGGTCGTTGTTTCATTGTCTAGCATGTAGGTCGGGGCAATCCGGTCATTGATGACGGAGATCACAGCCTGACGGATGGATGCTGGGAATTCGGTCTGAACCAGCTTACGGACATCACTGCGAAAGCGGTTGGATTCGTTGGTCGAGTAAAACCGGTCATCACCATCACTGAGGCTATAGCCGTTGGAGTTGGTGCGGGGCAGTTCGTTGTAGACTGGATGCTGAATGTAGATGGTCGAGGAGAAGGTCCCGCCGCTGGTCTCCGCTTCCATGCGTTCGGGGGAGATCATGGCAAGGCCGGCAATGCGACCGAGCAGTCGCTCCACTTTCTTGGTCCATTCAGTCCGTGAGCTTTCGTCTTCAGCGGCCTTTTTGAGTTCTTCGAGCGCACGGTTATCAATGGACAGATGATCGCGGTAGTCAGTGGGAATCTGCTGGGGAGTGTCGTAATCTTTGCCGATGTTCAGCAGGCCTTTGAGATCCTTTCGGATATTCTCAAAAAAAACATCGTTGAGCTTGTAAACCGACGGTTCGCGGTCACGGGCATTCTGGCGTCGGATTTCAGTTTTGCGTTCGTCGACGGCTTTGAATTCAACGCGTGGGACGATGGGCTGGGTGACGAGGTCGCCGACGACGTATTGATCCCGGCGGTCTGCCATGTGAATGAGAATGCCACCGACAATGGTGGTGATGCATGCATAGAGCAGTGCCCACCAGACAAAGCGTTCGTTGAGAAATGACCGCCAAGTTGCCTTGGGCTTACGGACATTCCGTCGGACATTGCCTCTTCTTGCGGTTGTATTGCTTTTGCCAGCTGGCATGCATTGACTTTCAAAAAACACACGGTTCATTACCGCTGTGGACCGCTAAGGCCACATTTTACCGATTCGGGGCGACAAAACACCCCTAATTGGCTATCGACCATATCCATTAGCCGGACAAATGCGCTTAACTATTGAATTGAACATCACCTGTCAGAATCGACATTTTCGTCAAAATCGGCCATTTTATCCGGACGCTTCCGCTTTTTGTCGGTCTTGTCGTACGCTTCGACGATCCGTTGGACCAGACTGTGACGCACGATGTCGGCCTTATCCAGTGTCGCAAAGGCAATCCCACGGGTGTATCGCAGGCGGTAAACCGCATCGACAAGCCCCGAATCACGCGGGTCGTCCAGGTCCGTCTGAGACGTATCGCCGGTGACCACCATCTTGCTGCCATGCCCCAGGCGTGTGAGGAACATCATCATCTGACTCCTGGTGGTGTTCTGGGCTTCGTCGAGAATGATCATCGCATCGTTGAGAGTTCGACCACGCATGAATGCCAACGGCACGATCTCAATGACATCACTTGCCATCAACCGCGCAACCTGATCAAACTCCATCATGTCATGCAAGCCATCAAGCAGCGGACGCAAATACGGGTTGACCTTCTCCTGCATGGTGCCCGGCAAAAAGCCAAGCCGCTCCCCTGCTTCAACTGCAGGACGAACCAATACGAGCTTACGCACCACGCCGCGCTTAAGCAGTGACACCGCAGCTGCGACTGCAAGATACGTCTTACCTGTCCCCGCAGGTCCGCAACAGAATGTCAGATCATGATCAAGTACAGCCTGGAGATAGGATTTCTGCCCCGGCGTTGCAGGCTTGATCCGACGGTCACGCAGGTAAACACTTAGCCCACTGTCCACGCTGATGGGTTCACGCGATCCATCGGTCTGCGCCATGCCGTTGCGCGTGGTCAGTTGAAGTTGCTCACTGGTTGCGATGAGTTCAAGCAGATGCTGGCGTGAGATGGGCTTATTCTGTTTGGCAGCATCGGAGAGTTTATTAAGCACATGTGCCGCCCGCCCCACCGCATCGGGTTCGCCGCTGAGTTTTAGCGTGTCATCGCGTGAAGCGATTCGAACACTAAGTGCTTCACGAATGAGCTTGAGATTGATCTCGCCTGCCCCGGTCATCGTGAACCGCTGGGCGCCTTGGGGTAATGCTATCGTCAGTTCCAAAAAACAATCCTCTTTCATGGCATCACAAAACCGTCATGCAGTGTATGCAACGGGACCGGATATTGTACCGTGATTAAAGTCGACCGACAGTTTGCACTACGATCTGCATCAAATCTCGCTACAATCATGCCATGCCAAACTCGTCCAATATCTTGCTTGCCCTGATCGTGTTTGCTTTGAGTCTTGCAGGTTGTCAATCTGCCGAAACCCCGATTCGGATCATGCCCGGCATTAAAGCCACAGATCAAAATGCCAGTCAAGCAACGTTCAATCACCCCATCAGTCGTCTGGATTATGACCTGTGGCGTGCAGCCAAAGTCGATGGTTGGGCGATGCCGTATCCCATCAAACCGGATGGCGACGGACACTATCGTGGGAAGGGGCAAATGCCTGACGGGCGCCCGCTGATCGTCGACGCATGGCCGACTGGTGAAGAAAAACAGACCTTTATCGTTGAGGTCAAAATCGGACACCTGGGCGATCAACCCAGGCAGCAGTTTTACCTGAGCAATCTCCAACGGATACTCAACGGCAAAGCCATGCCCAAACGCGGGCTGAATTTCACCAGGGATGATGTGGTCAAACCAATTTCAAATGGCGATGCAAATCCGTAAAACACGGTCGCGCTAAACCACAAGCAGTCCCAATCGGATCACTTGACGAACTGCGGCCAGAGGCGTTCGATTTGATGACGTGGTGCGGGGATGAGCATGCGACCGCCTGCCAGAACGCGTTTGATGATCTGGCCATTGGCTTCGTAGTCGGTGACCTGTTCCTGGATGTCTTCAGGAGACAGTCGAGAGTAGACGCGGTACTTGCCCCCAGCCAAATGTTCCAGCCGTTCGGTTCGGAAAGAGACCTTGCCCTTGTTGGGATGGTACGCGTAAAAGCCCCATTGACCATCACGTTGGTCCGCCAACATCATCGGCAGTAAGTACAAGTCCACCTGCGTGAGATACGCTTTGGGGGGCATGTCCCATGTGTAATTGCGATCACTGGTGGGCTGACGGCGATTGAGTTGAATCTTGCCATTGGAGAGCAAGCCCGTTTCGACCCATGTGTTCTGCAGGTCGATGGGAATTTGCTGAGCATCAAATTTGAGTTGCTGTTGATCACGCAATTTAAACTGGGTGATCTTGCGTGGATCACGCGGGCGTTCGGTGGTTCGAATCGACCAGATTTCTTCATCACGTTCCGTGGAGACATAGCTGGTGTTGATCGAATCGTAGAGCGTGTTGCCCAACTGAATGCGTGCCATCACTTCGATTTTAAACCCCATGCGCTCCATGGCATTGTTGTTGGCGATTTCGCGTCCATCGAGCTTGCCATAGGCTTGGCGGATACGCATGTAGCCAATATCCCGATCGCCCTCGACAAAGCGGAGCCACTGTTCGGGGATCAGTTGATCCTTGAGTTTTTCAAACTGGAGTTTTGCCAGCAAGGTATGACCGGCATCCAGCATCGTCTCACGCTTGGCAACCAACGCACGCGGGTCGGACATCTTCAAGCTGGCAATCACCGCCTTGTAAACCGGATTGGCTAAATCATACTTGGCTTTGGGCGTCTCAAGCTGAAAGAGCACAAACACCTTCGGCGAGATCTGAACGAATGTCTGGGCCGTCACCCAGGGCCCCTGCTTGGTTTGAGGCAGGTAGAAATACAAAGCCAACTGCTTGTAATCGTTGACCGTTGCAATGTCATCCTTGAGCGCATTGGCGGACGGGTAAGCCACCGTCATCTGTTCGATAGCCAATTCCTGCACCTGCGCCAAGGTCATCTCGACTTCGGTTTCCTTGATGAACAGGTGAATGCCATAGCCATCCTGCGTGGTGATCCGGGCGATGGCATCATCGACACTGAGCTTATTCACATTGGCGTTAAGTGGCGGCAAAATCGAGACGCCGTAGGAATACTCCTGCCAACGCTGATTATCCAACAGCGCACTTTGCTTAGCCTGCAAGGAACAGACGCCAAGTGACAGTGCAAGCAACAAGACGAGATTAACGAACAGTCGATTCATGATCTTTGATCCATTGTGCAATCGCTTTCTGGTGACCCGGCCATTGATTGTACACTTGATTGACATTCACGCGTTGCACCGACAGGGATAAAGTGCTCGACTGTCCTGCTTCAAAATCAAATCCGTCTAGTGCTTCGAAATGCCCCTGATCATCAAAGCGATACTGATTGGTATCCAGACACACGACCGGCCGACGCAGCAGGCGGTACCCCAGCGTGGTCTTTTCCAGTCGGACCCAATGCAGGATCGGCGGAGATGCGGTGTAGGCAGTGCGGACCAGTAACCACTGATCGAGCCAGCCCTGTTGGGTAAACCAATCCACCGGCCAGAAATCTTCATTGATCGGCCAGGGAATGTCCGCAGCGTTTTCATCCGTAAAATCAAGCACATTTGATTCACAGACAATTTTGCCATCCGACATTTTCAAGGATTGATGCGTGTCTTTGCCTTCAGCAATTTTTTCCTGTGTTGCGGAGTGGTACACCTGCTTATCAAAGTCCACTTCCCAGAAATGATCAATCTTCGAATCACCTTTGGCAGAGGGGAAGACGACATGCACGAAGCTGCTTGCCAGATTGTCCGACTCACGCTTGATGGATTCGAGTTGGTAACCCACCCATTGATCGGCCATGTGAACGGCATAGACATTGAGTTCATCTTTAATCGTCTGCTTGAGATGCTGCGGAGCATAGGCCACCCACTGCTTGCCACGTTCGATGGCAGACATCTGCCCCGCCAGGGCATCCGATGTTTGTGCCAACATCGCTGCAATGTCCGGCAGGTATTCATCAACACTTTGAACTGAATCCACTTCGCCGGTCACTTCGATGACCAAGGCAGCCTGGCCATGTGGTTCGATGATGTGCACCTGCCGCGACAGTGGTTCAGGCCCCACGCCATAATCCTTGTCCACCGGATACTGCAGGCGATGCCAGGTCGTGTTGGCAAGCCCGTCTACCTTGATCAATTCCTTGTCAGTGGGTTTGCGTTTCATCGTCCCCTGAAACTGCCATGAGAGATACTGCTTGATCGTTGCATCATCCAGACTCACCGACCGGGCAACACGGATCACACAAAAGCCGTCCATTGAATCGGGATAAAGCAACACGACTCCGGGCGATTGCGTATCACAGGTCGCATACCAATCCGAGAGGTTGGCGGTGTAACCCAGTTGCCTTTGACGACAAGCTTCGGGGGTGGTCAACTCAAAACGGTTGTCCTGAGCGAGCAAGGCGATGGCGGTTTGGATCTTGTCAAAACGTGCCAACGCTGCGGAGTTCATGGCTTGACCCGGCGCAGCATGGCGGGTGTAAAACACCCAGTACCTGCGACCGTCATGGGTCCAGATGAGCAGGTGATGCAAGACCGACACGCCATCGGTTCGACTGATGGCAAGCAGGCGCCGTTGCATGCGATTGCCCTGCCGCGACGCCCATTGGTGGGCCACACTCAGTGATGAGACATCCGCGGTACCCACGGCATGACGGATGGCAGCGTAGATCACCGCCTGCGGTCCCTGGGTTTGTCCTGCATCCAATTCAAAGACGTGAAGCCTGGTGTCCTTCTGACGAACATCTATGAAGTGAGACTCGTGGCGTACGCCTGGAACATCACTGGTTTGAACCGGTGACTGAGGTTGCCAATCCTCGGGCAACTGTAAATCCAATGTGTCCACAGCGTGGTGTTTGAGTTGATCGAGT
>PAIY01000112.1 GCA_002704825.1 Phycisphaeraceae bacterium | reverse complement strand
CCACCCAACGCGGCGTCGATTGGCAGATGAAAATCGACGATGCAAGATGCAAACTTAAATCAGTCTATCCCACAATTAAGTTTTGACGGACCACTAGTGGTTTATATTACCTGGAATCAAGGACATCAATACAAGGCAATCGAGTCAAGTTGACTCGGCTATATACACATGGCATGGCAAATACATTTGATCTGTGTAACTCAACGCCCTGCTTTGATTCGCTGCGTGCGATACCGTCCGGGTGACATCCCACTCCAACGCTTGAATGCGACACTGAAGGCTGCCTCGGAACTGTAGCCCAATTGTCTTGCCAGTGATTTGAGATTGGTATGCGGGTTGGTCATCAGGATGGCAGCACGACGCATGCGACACTGGGTGACATAGGACATGGGTGTCTCACCCACCAAATCCACAAAGCGTGCAGCAAAGGCTGAGCGGGACATGCCCACGCGTTCTGCCATATTCTCCACTGACCAGGGCAACCCCGGATGCACATGCACCAGCGTGATCAGTGGCCCGATTTCAGGATCCGCCAAACTCGATAACTGTTCAACCGCATCAATCCCCACGGTCTGCAAAAATGCACGGTAGGCCAGGATCAAAACCATCTGCAACAAACTGGCTTTGAGACTGACGTGGCCGGGCTCGACCTGTGTGGATTCAAATTCAAGGAGTTCAAAAATCTGCTTGAGTGTATGTGATTGCTCAATGACATCCGCGGACAGATGAATGTAATCCGGCAAAGCAGGCATCAGCGAAACCTGATCACGGTAATGACAAATCAGAATACCTGTGAGCAGGTTGGTGGTAACGCCCTTGGGATCACCAAAATGAACTGCCCTGCCACTCTCCAATTCATCGACCGTCACCTGCTCCATGACGGACCTGGCTTGGGTGATATCAACATTGCCATCACTGAGAACCAATTCCGATGGCTGGGTCAGAACAAACAGGTCGCCGCGTTTGAGTTCCAGGTGCTGCTTTTTCTCAGCGACATAGATATTACATTGTCCGGATTTGACCAGAAAAAAGCTGATCGGTCCTCGCGTCAACCGAACAGACCACGGGCGTCCCAGATACCACGGACCACTACTGCGGCCGATGAGTTGTGCACGGATTAATGCTTCACTCAGAACATCGCGAATGCTCGGACAAGTGATATTGGCATCCATGTCGAGATTGCCAAAGCGATCAAAACTGATCAAGGTATCCAAAGCCGGAAGGTCGGGACGTTCTTCGATGGTTTCATTTTCGGGCGGCATAATTCTTCACCTGATAAACCTAACCCCATACAACAGTATGGTTTGGATATTATGCCTCAATATTTGAACGAGAATATGAATAATAAGGTTTTAAAGACGAACTCTAAATTTTTATCATGTCTTTACCTGATGGAACTTGGGTATAGTTGGCACAAAATTAGTATGCTCAATCACATGGTTTTTCAGCCGAATATCTTGCCATAGCTCATAAACAACAATTATGTAATGAATAAAAAAGGCAGAGACGATCAACGTCTCTGCCTTCACCTTGAGTTATTTTTAGGGTGAATCAGTTGTGGGCAGGTGAGATTGGGTGGAGTGTGTATTTTAGTGAATGGGTCTGGCCTGACTTCCATTTTTCTGGTAGTGACAGCTCGACACGACACATCTGAAGACTGTGACGACGGAGTCCGGGGTTGGCAAAAGTGAGTGTTTGCTTGCCATCAAAACGGATGCGAATCCCGTTGCCAGCCTTGTCGGCGATCTGCAATTGATCCGCAGACACCTGGCCTTGCGACTGACCTGAAGCCGTGACGATCACGCCATTGGATTTGACCTGCCCCATGGGATACGGGAAGACCTCGATGAGTCGCTTGAGGTTCAGGTCTTTGGTTGCCGTTAACTCCAGCGTGACGTCCATGGACTCACGGTTAAAGCGATAGGTTCGCTTGTATTCAAGGGGTTGATTTTCAATCTTGCCATCAACGATCAACAGTCTTGCCTTTTCGTTGCATTTAAAGTCGTTAGCAAAGTAATCTTCCCAATACCGCATGTCATCATTCTGCTGAGCCATCAGACCGTGACGATACACCGGCGACCAGTTGGTGCTCATGATGGCTGAGCCATATTCAGGCGTCCAGAACAGGGACATCCCGCCACCGACATATGGCGTGACTTTACGGTTATTGACATTGCTGGGTTTGTTCTCAGCGTCGTTCGCGTAGGGCATACGATAATGATGACGTGTACTGATGTAGTGATCCGATGGCGCAGGATGGCCGACGTAAACCACCGCGTAGTATCCGGGCTGACGCACGGTGATTAATTCATCATTGTGATTATTGATAAAGGGTGTTTCGGATTCAGCAGGGAATTTCGCGGAGGTATCCGGGGTATCCGTGTAGTACAGGTAACGCGCGGTATTGAGATTGGAGTGATGCGACTTGGGCGGATTGTTCAAGGCCTTGGTGATCATCTGGGCATCGTTTTGCCTTTGTTCTTCATCGCTCAAACCGATGCGTGACCAAACCCCCACCTCCGGCAGGACTTCACTGACGATGCCTTTGGCACCGCCCCATTGTTCGAAGTAGAACCCGTCACCAACACGGTGATTGAAATTAAATCCACCGAGCATGCGCGTGTTACCCGGTTCCGGTGCAACGGTCTTATTGAAGAAACCGTAGCTGTCACGCAGGGCATCAAGAATCGTGGGGTCCTTACTCATCTGGTAGTAGACGGCTTCATGCCAATGGGTCATGCCGATGTAGCTGGCGTCAGGTCCGCATTGTTCGATCTGGTAACCACTGGGATGTGCTTCATCACGGAAACGCTTGGCATACTCACGAGCCAATTGTTCATAACGCGGCAAGCCCGATCCCTGGGCAAAAGCTTCGAAGGCGACCAGGTAATGCGATGACTGATTGCGACAGGAGACCATGTTTTCGGTGTACATGCGATCGACGATACGACGCAGACCTTCGGTCCAGACTTCACGCACTTGGGGTGACATATGTTTGGCAACATGGGCGTAAGGGGGAAAGGTTTTCTGAGCAACGGCAAACGCCATCATGCCCGCATAGTCCGTGTTATCCGCACCCACGCCGCGCAGATTTTCGTCTTCCCCCAATACCATCAGGTCGCTCAGACACGCTGCAGCAACGCGGTAGAGCAATTCCTTTTTGCCGTGATACGGATTGATGGAGGATTCGATTTCATAGGCATGCGTCAAGCTCTCAGGCCAGGAGCGTCCGGGTGATGTTCCTGCATAGAGTCCCTTGATGCTACCGAGTGTATCCCAGCGATTTTGTGGGAAGGGTTTATCAATGCGCGTTTGCCAACCGTATTGATCATCGCCAAGGCTGCCAGCCCAATGGCTGTCAGGATCAACATTCTGACCACGGAGAATGTCTGCAACACCGAGCATGAAAGCGTGATGTCCAAGCAGGTAGCGGTTGCGACTGGGGTTGGCCAGATAGCCGTCACGATAGTTTTCCAACGGCTTGATCAGTGCTTGGGCATCTCCGACATTTTCAGGCTTGAGTAATTCCGTTAACAGTCCGGGAATCCTGGTCTGGAATTGGTGGGTGACGACGGTGCCGTCTTCCATTTGAATGACGGAAGCTTTGATGGCGTTGGCAGCTTCCTTGGTCGGGCAGAGGATGACCGGGAAACCCGAAGCCCGGAATTTAAAACCGTCACTGCTGGGCAGATCAAAAGTCAACAGTGTTTTGTGGGACTTGATGTCCACGTCCTGACGTTTAGTATTCTCATTGGCATCAAGCAGCTTCTTGCCAAACGCATCATGAACAGTCAACGGGGTTCCCGTTAGCGTGAGAGACTGAGCGTGTGGCGGGACATAGGCATAGGCCTTGGTGAGATTGGCATCCCATGGGGTGAACCAGCCGTTCTGGAAGCTGATGCCGTAGCCGACAGGTTTGGGAAATTGTAGTGTTGCGACGGTGTTTCGCGCCCCTGCGACGAGTCGAATCTGATGCACACCTTTGCCTTTGAGTATCAGCGTGGTGTCGTACATCAATTCATGGGGTTGCGGCTTGACGGGAATCTGTAGCGGGATGCCATAGACTTCCATATCACCGGGCCCCAGTGCATCACGAACCTGCCCGGGTTTGACGAACTGCCAATAGGTGAGATTTTCATCCGGGTCATACGCACGGACGATGACACGATCACCCTCTTTGCGATGTCCTTTGTTGAGGGTCAGACGGACATTCACCGGTTCGTCCCCGACCACGACATAGATGGCAGCTGCCGGATCGACCGCGAGGGGGCCGACGGTCATGGGTTGGTTGGCTGACTGAGCAAAAAGCGTTGACGCCAGACAGAGGGAGAGTAACGATACGAGCCAATACTTCATCATCTTTTCCGATACTTACTATCAGCGGATCTGTTCAATACGGACGCCTGCAAAATCGCCATGGTTGGACAGGGGAATCTGCAAACACTGGACGTTCTTGTGGGTTGTCGCACGCGGGTCGGTGAGTTTAAGGGGTTGACCATTGAGGCTGGTCATCTGCATGACTGCATCACCGTTTTTAATCTCCAATGTTTGTGGCGAGATCAAAGTTGCCTGCAGGTCTGCAGCCTCGGTGTACAGCGGCAGGTTGATCCAACCTTCACTCATCATGTTTGAATCAATCGCAGCAGAGACGATCACAGCGTTGTCTTCCAATGTGTACTGCCAGATCAATTCACCACGGGGCTTGCGCAGTGAACTGGTCAACTGGAAAGTCTTGCCCGGCACGGTCCACTTGAGCGTGGGCACTTCATCACCGGAGTAAAAATGCTTGGACTTCTGAATGGTGCCGAAGACACAGCTGCGCGTCAGATCATTTTCATCATCAATTTTGTTGCGTTTGGTATTCATCATGGAACCGATGACCATGCCAAAGTCACGTGCCCAGAGGACGGTCGGACCACCACCGAACTTGCCCTGGAGATTGGCATGTGAGTCACGACCGTCGACAGCGTAGAAGACGGTACCAAAGAGCTTGCCACGCTTGAAAGCAATGTGCCCCGGTAATTCCCAAGTGTTGTCCGGTCCATCACAGGGAAGCGTTACCATCTTCGGTTTTTCAGGTTGCTCAAAATAGGCTTCCATAATATGTGGCGTCCAACCGCCGGACATACTCGGGCGGTCAAACGCGCGTGGACCGCGCGGGAGCATGGTGCGAACCTGCAACTTGGCCCATTGGGGATTGTTGGCTTGATGCGGCATGATCAGAGCAGCACCTGCAGAACCTTCAGGCGTCCGAACCATGGCCCAACGTGTGTAAGCCAGATCAAACATCCCCTTGGCCAGGTAGTCACCGGGATAGCTGGGATGTGAAAGTAGTGCCGTGGTACGACAGTCAAATGCATTTGGACATGCCATGCCGTTATCCGGTTGCTGGAGCCAATAGAAACGTTTGAGTTCAAGGTTTTTCTGAATGCCGTCGTGATAAAGTTTGACCAACTCAGGATCAGCTTCCTTGAGTTGACGGTACGCCATATAGGCCGTCACGATGCAGTATTGGTTAAGATGATCGTAGTTGCCATCGGGACCATACTGCTCGAGATAGTATCCGGTGGGATGCTGGCCGAACTTGGCATTGCGACCGTAGGCACCGGTGAGAAATGCGCGGGCCTGGCGTTCGAAGTAACCCAGGAAGCGTTTTTCACCTGTTGCCAGGTAGGTGTTGAGGTGACCAAGAATCATGTGCTGCCACTGATTGGATTGGTAGGCCTGGTAATCTGCGATTTTGTCCCCTGCTGCGATGAGCGCTTCACGCCAGAGTGCATAAGTTTCTTTGTCGAGTTTGTCTTTGAGCAGCACGAGTGGATTTGCCATCGCTCCGTCATAGGAAAAGAACACATGCGTCAGTGGATAGTTGTTTGATCGGAATGTGCCTTCGCGCATCAGGTCATCGCCCTGCATGGAGACAAAGTGATAGAACGAACTGAGAATGGCACGGTTGATGATCGCTGGATTGTCGTGGTAGACATTGAACTGCGAAGGTGTCGTAGCCACAGCTGCCAACCCCGATGCATCACCAAACGAACGCACCCCTCCGTGCAGAAATGTTCGCCAATCCACGGGGGGTTTACCTTGTGGGCGAATCGCTACTTTTTCAGTTGCGCCCATGTACGGGTCGTTTTTGTCGATGATTTGATGAGCCAATTGATCACCGATGGTGGACAAGGTTGCATACTTGCCAAACATCAGACACTCGCGCATTGGATCATCAATTTTCTCAGGCACCGTTGTCGGATGCTCCACATTGACTTCAAAGTCCGTGGGTTGACGTGATGCCATCCATTTTCGAACGCGAGCTTGTAACGGACCTGCGACAAGAAAACCGTCTGCTTCGACCGTACCACCTGCAAGGGTTCGTGCAGCTTTTTCAGTTGGGCAGAGTAGTGCTGGCACACCATCCATGATGAAGGCTGCGCCCTGGCGGTCACGCAAATCCAGTTGCAGGACGGTGTCGGCAGGTGCGTCGGTGTCGATCATGTACCGCCCCTGCTTGTTGCGGGCAGTCGTTACAAGAACTTTGCCTTGCGTGTTGCTTATCGTGATGGGTTTGTCGGTTTTGCCAAACTGTTCGAGAATAATGGTCTGGACAGTACTGGGCGTGTAGAGATACGGCTTAACGGGCGTGGTATCCGATATGCCCAACGCCATCTCACCACGAACGCCCCAGATGTCCGTCTGAGGCAAGCCGATGGTAAACAGATCACCATTGCGTCCGCCCATGATTGAAACACGATAAATGCCAGGACCAGCAGACGGAACCGTGAGGATGTAGGACTGCTGCCTGGCTTTTTGTTCCGTGAGTTCGATCACAGCAAGCTGATCACCCTGAGGTGAAACCACTTTGGCAATGCAGATTGGTGTGTAGGGTTCACTGCGTGAGTTGTTGGTACTTCGTTTGATGAGTACTTTTCCCGGACCTGTCTTGCCAAATTGGGCAAGCATCCCAAAGCCACGAACACCGCCGCCCAATGCGTGATTAAATGTCTGTTGCAGGACGGGGAAGGCTTTGCGTTGCTCTGCGGTTAACGTATCCAGTTGCACCACACGGCTGTCCGATGCTGTGACCGCAGGGCCTGCATCAGTGATGTCATTAAGCTCAGCGGGTGGGACTGCGAGTGTTTGGGAGCAGGCGATGTGCATACTGGTTAACAGGATCAGAGAAAAACAAAGCAGGACATTGAGCGAGTGTTTGAACTTCACAGTAACAACCTTGCCAATGGGATGGCTTGATAGGTTAATTTTTAGAAAATGAATTGCGTTGCCAAGTGAGATTTGCCGGAGCGTGTGATTAGAACTTGTACTGGCCCTTGCTATGCAGCCACCATTGGTTTGTATTGTTGACGTAGCTACTGTCTTTATTTTCTGACGTCGCATGTCCATCAAGGAACCACATGTTGTAAGTTCCATTGTGGCGTTGCTTGTCGAACCCATCGACCCACCATTCCGGTTTGGCATAGACGCCACCATCCGTGAAATCAGAATCCCAGAAAATACTCGACTTGCTTGGGATGTAGTAGTAATCGTAATGATTGCGTTCATAGCCCCAACGCTGAGAGACCATCGTATGTCCCAGCGTGGTTGTTGTCACGGGGTTATCCTTGTTGGCAGGACAACGTTCGACTGCAACGGCTGGCATCAATTCGTGTGACGCATTCCACCACATCCGACCATCATCACGCGGACCAGCATAATAGGGCCGATACAACAACAGACCCGGGATGGTGTGACCTTCACGCGTGACACCTCCCGTGGTGGTGAAAAGCATATCGAAGTCGTCCATATACATGATCGCAGCGGTACCAATCGTACGGTGATTGGATAGACATTGCATCATCTGAGCGCGCTTTCGTGCGGCTCCCAATGCTGGTAAGAGGATACTGATCAACAGCGAAATAATGCTGATCACAACCAATAATTCGATGAGAGTAAAAGCTTGTTTGGCTGTTGAACGTTTCATTGCAGATCCTTTCCGTGCAATGCGGTTTTACGGTGCGAGCGTGTCGAATGTTGTACGCGCAATCTTGCTGAAGCGAACATCATCAATGATGCCTTTGAAGGGATCAGAGCCGGTCTGACCTTCTTCACCGAGACGGTAGACAAAGCGACCGGTATCGAACTTGAACTTTTCAAGATGCAATTCAACCAGGGGCTTGGGCGACGTTTCCGTCACGGTTTGCGGGTTGAAGTAGAGTTTGACCATGGTGCCCTGCCCTTTGGGTTCAATGGTATAGGCCACGTGATACCACTGACCGGGTTGAGGAGCTTTATCCAGGTACCAGGTGATATATTCGGTTTGGGCTTCATTGGTTTTTTTGGCATCTCGCAGCAGCAGTGTCAATTCAATATCACCGTCTTTGTCCTTGAGAAAGTAAAAGTGAAGCGGTGTCCGCGAGCCGGCATTACGCCATATTGTCTGACGGGTGCGACCTGGTAAATCTTTCTTGTCCGGCCAGCAAACCCATGCTTCAAAAGTCTGCGTTGCGGGATTGTCAAGCTTGTAAGCAGGCGGTTGAAGGTAACGATTGTCCTTATTGCCTTGCGGGTCAAAACCGTCAACGGCTTTACCAAAGAGGCCATCGACAAATTTAAGCGAACCTTCGCCATTGACGGTCATATCCATCTTGTGGCCACTACCGTCCTTGACAAGTACGGGATCTGAATTGACCTCGTCCATGGTCCATAAGGCAAGGGTGTTTTCATCAGTCTTCTGTGCAGTGGCAGCCCATGTCTGGGCCGACATGGTAAAAATCAAACACCCGATCAGCAAAACAAAAAACCTATGCATGAAATGCATCCTCACATTGTGGAACAAAGAACTAAACACCTGTAATTCAGGCTTAACTTCGGGCAGGTCCAAGAGACCGACCATCGAGAAAATCAGTTTCAAGTTGCATACTCACCGGCAGTGCGTTGGGGTCTGCAAGGCGGCGACGGATGAGTTCAGGAATGGCTTTACCAATGGCGGCCATGGGAAGAATCACGCTGGCAATGTCGGGCGTGTCATGTTGCCCCTTGATGGTGCTGCCGTAGCTGACAACACTCACATCATCAGGAACCTTCAAGCCACGTTGCTGGAGAATGTCAATCATGGTCAAGCCGATTTCGTCAGCAGGCGTGACAATGGCTGTGGGTTGCGGGCGTAACTGCAGGAACTGATCCACCGCATCACGCACGGCGTCTTCAAGCGATTGAAAACGCCAGTCACGCTCGACAAGAATCATGGGTTGCTTGAATCGACTGACCTGGCAGTATGCAAGGTTGGCCCATGCCGCGTAACGCACTGCGTGAATCGAGCAGCAAAGTCGATCCACCAGGCAGTTGCTTTCGAACATCTCGCCCCATTGATGTGTTGCTGAATGGCGGTCAACAATGCCGAACCAACCAATTTCACGATGCCCAAGGTCCGTGAGTTTGTTGTAAATCATGGCAGCAGAGCGATGCTCATTGGTGTAAAGTGAATCGACACCAGCCTGATGATCATAGGACACCGCATAAACAATCGGCAGCATCTCTCGCAGCACATTCAACCAATCCGTCGGAATCGGTTGACGTAACACCAAACCATGGGGTTTATGCTTTTGAATGTCATTGACGATCTGATCCAGGCTTTCAAGCTCGCTTACGACAAGCTTGCCACCGGATTGTTCGAGTTGTTTTTGCAGTTCCTCTGCCAATTGAAAATGGAGATTGCCCTGTACGGGGTGATTGGTAAATTGATCCTTGATGTGAATCTTGCTTTCGCCCATCATGACACGCAGATGCATGTCGGAACCCGCCTGACCGTTCGCCAGCTTGCGGTACCCCAGACGTTGTGCAATCTCAACCACTTTTTCTCGGGTCTGAGGATTCACACGGCCCATACCTCGCAGAACGCGGGAAGCGGTCATCGTACTGACCCCGGCATGCTTGGCGATATCTTGTAGGGTTGCGGCCATAATGTTAATCTACCATTTCTACGTCCTGATTCTAGGCCTGTATGTGCGTGAATATCAAATGTTATGCCTTAAAAAAATGATATTTTACCATTATTAATAAAATAGATCGCTTTTGACTTGAGACTTGTTTCACAAACTAATGTCATAAACACCTGTGATATCAGCAGTAATTAAACACTTCGATTTACAGACAGACAAAAAAGGGATTGACATGAGCCATCTTTTTCATAGCAACGCCATGGATATCCAAGACAGCGTGATGACCAATTGTTAAATTATGTACTGACTGAATTTCCACGTTTGCTGTTGAGCTCTCGTGTCAAGCAAGGAAGCAAGACCATGTCCGATCTCTCACCCCAACAGGCTTTGCGATCAGACCAACCGCTCTCGACAGACCAACTCAACTCGGATCACTTCAAGCAAATACTCAACGCCCTGACGACACAGGTTTGGTTCAAAGACATCCACGAGAACGTCCGCTGGGTCAATCAGGCGGTCTGTGATTTCATGGGGATGAATTTTGATCAACTGGTTGGACAAAACATGGGCGATCTGCTGCTCAAGGGAGACTTTCAGAAGGTCAAGGAAGCTACTCAGACCATCGTCGAAACTGCTGCCCCGATCCTGGGCCGCATCGCCCTGACGCAATATCACACAGATGGCAAAATGCGATGCTTGAAAATCGATCGCATCCCATTCCTCAGCAAAGACAATCAGGTCGAAGGTATTCTCGTATTCTGCTCGGATATCACCGAACTGCACGAAACCCAATCCCAATTGCATCGCACGACACGACTGTTTGAAAGCTTTCAACAGCATTCCCCCATCATGAAATGGGCCCAGGATGAGAATGAGCGCTACATCATGATCAATCGTGCATATGAAGATTTCCTTCAAATCAAAGCACCCGATTTGATCGGCAAAACACCTGCTGACTTGCGTTCCCCAATTCTCACATCTGCCATGGTCGGCCGAGCTGCCGAAACCACGCGTCAGATTCTCTCCAGTGACAAACCATTGGAATTCCAAATCCAGATGACGCGCAACGGGAAAGTCCACACGCTCCTGGTCACCAAATTCCCCATGGATCTGGGGAACAACCAAAAAGCAGTCGGCGGTCTTGCCATCGACATCACCAAACAAATGGACACACAGGAACAACTGCTGAAGGTCAAACAGCGGTATGAGTTTGCAGTCAACGGCACCACCGACGGACTCTGGGATTGGGACATCGGCCCCTACTGCTGGTATTCCGAACGTTACAAGGAAATTCTCGGTTACGATACAACCGATCACTTCTCCAATCACATTGAAGATTCGACGGAATTGATTCACGTCGACGATCGCCCCTACGTATGGGAACAGGTCCGTCGATGCCTTGAAGAAGACGCAAATTACGACGTCGAATTTCGAATGAAGTGCAAGGACGGGTCCTTTCGTTGGGTACGTGCTCGCGCCAAAGCCATGCGTGATGAAACCGGCAAAGCCATCCGCATGAGCGGTTCGATTCAGGATGTCCATGATCGTGTCACTGCACAATTGCAGTTAGCCAAGACCAATGAACTATTGTCCATTCGAAATCAGGAACTGGATCACTTTGCCCATATCGCTGCTCATGACCTGCGATCTCCTTTACGTACGATTTCAGGCTTTGGGGGCTTTCTGCAGGAAATGTTTGAGGAGGAATGGGACAACCCCCAAGCCAGGGAATATCTCAAGCGTCTGCTGGGCGCTGCTACACGTATGGAAGGTCTGATCGATTCGCTGTTGACTTTCTCCCGTGTTGGACGCAATGAGATGGACTTCACCCCCACGGACATGAATGAAGTGTTCGAACTGGTCAGCCAGGATTTGAAAACTGAAATTGATGAATCCGGCGCTGTGATTCATTGTCAAACGCTGCCAACTCTGGAATGCGATGCCCGTCTGATCGGTCTGGTCTTACAGAACCTGTTGAGCAACAGCATCAAATATTGCGTGGACAAATCACCTGAAATTCATATCCTGAATTTATCCAACGAACTGGAACACATCATCTGTGTCAAAGATAATGGGATGGGATTTTCTGAAAAGGATGCCAAAATTGTCTTTGAACCCTTTAAGCGATTAGGCAGTCCATCCAGAAACAATGTTACCGGATATGGCGTCGGACTGTCGATATGCAAACGCATTGTCGAACGTCACCATGGGCGTATTAAAGCTGAGTCCAGCCCGGGTGAGGGTGCCAGTTTCTTCATCCATATGCCATAGAATTCGTCCAGGATTGCGACAATTCACCTACCTCTTAAACCAAAGTTATAGTCTTTTATACCCTGGCCCACCGTTTTTTTAGTGTAGTCACAAGTAAATTAACCTACTATGATATAGGCAAGTAACAACGGATTGTTTACACTGCATATAATTCAAGGTAAGCCAATTTCATAGTTTGAATATCCTGTAAGCCAAACAGAGACTTGATGATCTTGGAACCCCGAGGATAAGAACTCAAATAAATGATGTCCCAAAATCAACTCAGCACACTCATACTTGACGATGATGACGACCATGCTCGTCTTTTAGAGCTTTCACTGACGCGACTCAGTGACTACCAGTTCACCATCTTTAAATGCTCCAACATCGAACAGGCAACACAGCTTATCGATACCCAGGAGTTCGACCTGATTTTTGTGGACTATCGACTTACTGGTGAAACTGGGGAAAGCTTCGTCAATGATGTCCGCCAAAAAGGACTGGACGTCCCGATCATCTGCATTACCGCGGTGGGTGATCACTATGCTGCTGCGGATGTAACACGTGCCGGCGCCCAGCGTTTTATGCTCAAGAGCGATATTCAATCACCGCTGCTTAAAACCATGATTCAGGAATCGCTCGAATCGGTCGAGCAATCCCGCAATCAGATGGCACCGCAACTCCAGGCCAAGGAACTCATCGAACGCCTCACGCCACGCGAGAAGCAGGTGCTTGAACTCATCGTCGAAGGTCTGCTCTCCAAGCAGATTGCCCTGAAACTCGGATGCGCCGAAGGAACCATCAAGCTTCACCGTTCGCGCATGCTCGACAAGACAGGTTCTCAAACCACCGGTGAGTTGGTTCGCATCGCCATGCTTGCTCGGGGACACCTGACAAACGAAGTCTAGTGGTCCGTCAAAACTTAATTGTGGGATAGACTGATTTAAGTTTGCATCTTGCATCGTCGATTTTCATCTGCCAATCGACGCCGCGTTGGGTGGTG
>PAIY01000111.1 GCA_002704825.1 Phycisphaeraceae bacterium | reverse complement strand
GCAATTTTCTACTGCATGCCACTGGATTCCCGCCTGCGCGGGAATGACGAAAATACGATGGCATGGAGTTTAATTATTTGAACTGCTATAGCTGCGACACTGCGTGTCGCTGATGTCTTGTAACAAACACGCGAACAGCGTAAAACACCCTATTTTTTCAGTAGAAAATCACGTACTGGCGGTGTGCTTGTCCCGTCAACGAGTTTGCCGTCTTTGACCTGTCCGTCTTCAGGACGCGTTTGCAGGATTGCAATCAGTCGGTCTTCCCAGAGTTTCACGCGCTGCGCAAACGACGGATCATTCACAAGATTCTTTAACTCCGTCGGATCGTTTTGCAGGTCGAAGAACCAGCGTTTACCGGTGGTGGACTGCCATGCGAATTTCTCTTTACCGTCGGTGACAAACTGCCAGCAAGGCGCGTGTTCGCCGTGAATGAATTCGTGTGATTCATCGCCCAGAATGTCCTTCCCATCGACACACTCAGGAATCTTGAGCCCTGCAATCTCCAGGAACGTGGGCATGATGTCGGCATGAGTCAGCGGTCGCTCATCAATCGTGTTACACACGTCATGATAATCACCATTCATCGGCGGCATCACCACCAGCGGCACCCCGGCACTACTCTCAAAGGGCATTTGCTTACGCCAACCATGATGATCACCGAGCAATTCACCGTGGTCGGACATGAAGACGACCCACGTGTTCTGCATCAGACCATTGCGTCGCATGTGATTCAGAAGCCGACCGATCTGATCATCCAGATGCATGATCTGCGCAAAGTACGCACGACGCGCATCATCAAGCACATCGGCAGGCAACTGACCAAACTCATAAATAAACGGATCGGTCACTTCGTTAGCATACGCCGCTGCCCAATCACCAATGGCAACTTCAGGCAAATCGACATCCTTCAGCTTGTTGTACCAGGCAATCGGTGGATCCAACGGCGGGTGCGGGCGGTGATAACCAACCTGCAAAAAGAACGGGCGCAGCGGGTCACGATCCTTGATCATGTCGATCGCGGTATCCGTCGTCCACGCGTTGGGATGTAGTGATTCATCTGCTGTCCAAGGACGGGTGAGCCAACTGTTGGAACTCATTTCAAGCGAGGTATCCTTGACCAGTCCGTCGGACTTTTCGCGTAACCACCGGTGATAATCACTTTCAAAACCGGGTTCGGTGAGACTGGAATACAAAGCCATCTTTTCAAAGCCGCACATGGTTCGCTGCGGGTGGTAATGGGTCTTGCCGGTGAGCATGGTTTGGTAACCGCCATCGCGCAGGTGTCGCATCATGGTGTGTTCGTAGATCCAGTCCACGCCATCACGATAGCCCAGGCGCCCGTGTTTGTTCTGGTTCATGCCCGTTGCCAATGAAGCGCGGGTGGCAATGCAGGAAGGCACCGGCGAGTAGGCATTGGTGTAACGAATGCCCTTGGATGCCATGAAGTCGATGTAAGGCGTTTGCACCACGGGATGGCCTGCACAGCCCATCGCGTCACTACGCCATTGATCGGGGAAGATGAAAAGGATGTTGGGTTGGGTCATGATTGATCTCGAGTGTGCATGGGAAAGTTGCTGGAACCATTTGAAAGTAAACAGTCGCACACAGCAAATCAATGGCGAAAATGCTAGATATTTTTTTCATTTCAAATGAGAACGCATCAAAGCGTTTATTTCGCCGCATCACTTGTGATGCACTCGGAGGTGGTTGCGTAATGGTTGGGGAAAAACGCATCGCAAGTGATGCTGCTAAATGATCAAACACGAACACCAGTATTCTCGTTTTACGACAACACGCCTGCGGGATAGGTGCAGCGGGTTTTGCCGGTCTCCCAGACGCTGACAACTTCGAGTTTGAGATTCTCTTTGTCCATGGCAACAACCAGCCAATCGTAAATCACCTTGGCAATGTTCTCGACCGACGGGTTGAGGTTGGCAAAGGCGTCGACGTCTTCGTTGAGATGCTTGTGGTCCAGACGTTCCATGATCTCGTTGTCGACGAGTTGGTCGATCTTGTTGACGGTGGCAATATGGCCGTTGTTGTCGATGGGACATTTGACAGCAACTTCGACCTGATAGTTGTGACCATGCCCGGAGGGGTTGTTGCACTTGCCAAAGATCTTGCGATTTTCCTCATCGGAGAGTTCAGGCACATGCAGGCGATGGGCGGCGGCAAACTCGTATTGCTGTCTTAAAATCACGTGGTCCATGTCGCAACTCCTGATCTGTAACTGGTAAAACGGGGTCAACGCCAAGCGTACACGAATCACCGACGCATTGAGTGGCTGCTGCAACAGGGTGATGATTCGTTGCATGAGTTTACCCATCGGAACCTGCGACGGGTCTTCGCCGGGGGCAACGATGGTTTGCAGATAGGGAAGCACGTGCTGGCGTACCGCGGTGTCGATGGCTTTGATGTTCAGGAAGTAACCCGTCTGTGGATCCGGCTCCCCGCGACAGGTCACCAGCAATTCGTAGTACCGCCCCAAACCGCTCATGGCAGGCCAGGCACTGAACGTGTTGAACTTGCCCGACTCCGGGGCCGGGATGCGATTTAAGCAGAAGCGAACACAGCGGGTCAATTCAACCATAGCCCGCGATTGTAGCGGATTTGATGCGTCATCGTCATGTGATGACATGTATCAAACGAATCAATCTCGCGAGATATAAACAGCTTTGCTATTTCAGCGACACGCCCCCCGGAAGTGTCGCAGCTATTGTGTGAACGTGTTTGTTATTCACTCATACAGAACACAATCAAGATGAACGATCGCATCGCAATCGCTGCGTTGTAACACAACGCTGTTGTATCAAAGATGCAAGTTAAAGAAAAAGCTTCGAATGCAACCCGTGCCGCAGGAGCGACACGGCTTTTGTTAAAACAATCACACGTCACTGATGCGTTCGAGCGCCAGGGCATGGGCTTCCTGGTAGTGTTTGCCGAGGTTGCCCCAGTCGAAGTGATCGCTGAAGGATTCGACGCGGTTACGCAGGCTGATGCGTTGGCGGCTGTTGAGTTGCACGAAGTCGAAGAGGAAATTCGTCAGCTGCTCAGCGGCCTGGAACCAGTTGGGCTGACGGCGATTCACGACGTACAACCCCTTATCGGTGTGATCGGGCAAAACCTGGGCAAGATACGAACCGAAGCCCGACAGGTCACTGGTCACCGCGGGAATACCCATGGCAATACATTCCAGCGGGGTGTAACCCCAAGGTTCGTAATAGCTGGGGAAGACCCCCAGGTGACAGGCACGGACGAACTGGTCGTATTCCAAACCAAAGAGCGGGTTGGTCGGCGTGATGAAGTCCGGATGATAGATCACCTTCACCGGGCTGTTCTCTTCGTTCCAGAGATGACAGCTGCGGAAGCGATTGAGCACATCATCCTTGCCATCGTCGACCAGGTCATGCGTGACAATCGAGGGCAGTTCGTGTCGACGCCAAACGTGAATCATACGACGCAGACGGACGAGCCAATACTCATCAACCAGGCTGTTAAAGTCGGGCACCTTCCCCTTGGCCGCTTCACGGACAAGGCGTTCACCGATCTGGTGCGTAATGCCTTCGGAGATGGTCTGGAATTCCTTACGCATCGCGTTGGTCGACAGCGCACCGACATTCAGCGATTTGACCGGGCGTTTGGTGATGATAAAGCAGATGACGGTCTTGTCACTGCCAGCTACCTGCATGCGATGGTTCAATCGCGCCAGCGCTTCGATGGTCATATCAAAGCCCTTGTTGCGGAACTCGTATCGGCCGGAAGTGAACATGTAGACGGTGTTGTCCAGGTCAAAGTGATAGCTGGGGAAAAAGTGACCGATGGTGAACTCGTGGAGTTTTTCCTTGTACTCGCGGTGGAGGTTCTGGAACTCGTGAGCCGCAGCCCAACGCTTGATGTTCAAACCGTTGGGAAGCAGAATCTCCGGCGCACGACCGAGCAGGTGTCGACATTCATCTGCTGTGACATCGGAAACGGTGGTGAACACATGTGAGCCATGCGCGGCAGCACGTTCAATGCGGAATTGCGTTTCGACATTGAAATGCTTGGCTTCGGTGTCCGCGTGGTAGTCGTGCAGGTGTTCGTAGAAACTGCCATCATTCATGGCAAGGTAGCGACCGAGCATGGTGGCATGGGTGGTGAAGACGGTGGCGCCGGGCCACTGTTCACGGCGGAGCATCGGGATTGCGGTGCCTGCCATCCATTCATGGAAGTGAGCAATCAGCGGGCGACGACCGGACTCACGATGCGCGAGCATCTGCAGGAACATACGGGTGACTTCACCGAAGGCGATGACGTTATTGAGCAGTTCATCATCCTTGGGTGACTCAATACCGTGGTCGACAAAGAGGCGGTACTTGATTTCGTGCAGGCGGTTCATGACGTCCAGATAGTTAAGCAGGACGACATGGGGGCGACCGGTGACCAACCAGCGTCCGTAGTGAGCCCCGATGCCCATCTCGCGGAGTTGCTTGACGACCTGACCGATGGAGCCGGTGAGCGGCGCCGGTTCAAATTCGGTGGCCATGGCATTGTCGGTGTAAGGGCCGACGAGGACGTAGCGGTTACCCCACTGTTCGACCATAGCCGGGACTTTGGATCGGATGACGGTGTAGATCCCACCGAGCTGGTTACAGACTTCCCAGGCGATTTCCATGAGCAAGGGTTCGCCGCGTCGGGTCTGTGCCTTGCTGACGCGTTTGGTTTTGGGTTTACCGGACGAGGTCGAGGAGGTGGATCTTCTAGCAGCCATATACAACCATGCTTCCAACAGGACAAATGAACCGAATGATGGGGTTCATGATTTTACGATGTTCTGCCGAATTGTGCATGGGCGCTAACCAAATATTGCCATGATTGACACGAGGATGAGCATGATGGTGACACAAATGCGCAGAACCTTTCGGCTGATTCGCTTACCGATGAGCAAACCAAACCATAAACCAACCAGCGATACAGGCAATATCGTCGGCCAGCGTGTGATTGCTTCAAAAGAGTGTTCGGGGAACTTCCAATAAAAATTCCCGATCAGAAAAGGCGCCCAGACCAGGAAGCAGAACATCATCGATCCACGGATACGTTGGCTTGACCAGGTGTGGCCCATCATCCAGATGGCAAGCGGTGGACCATGCATGCCACACATCCCGCCCATGAGTCCGGAGGCGGTGAATGCGGTGATGCCCCAGTGGGTCGGGACCTTGTCACGGGGTTTGATCTTCAGCAGCCACTGGATCGCAAGGACAACGAGAATCATCACGCCGAAGAACGCCTTGATCTGGTCCTGGCTGAGTCCCTTGATCTGTTCGAGCAGCCACACGCCAAAGGGTTGGACCAGTAACACGAGAATGACATAGGGCAGCATATGCCAGTGATCGACGTGCTTGCGGGTGGACAGGTAGGTCATCAGGTTGATCGGCGTGACCAGCAACAGACCCAGCATCACCGCCACCGCCGGGTCGACCCCGAAGTACACCAGCGTCGGGATGACCATCACGCCAAACCCAAAGCCGGCCGCCGACTGAATCGTCGCGCCCACGAGGACCACACTGCCGATCATCAACCATTCATGCAACATGGGGGCAAAGCCTACGCCTTTTGATAGACGGGCACAAATAGAGCACATCAAATCATTCATCTCCATGCCATCTCTCATTTCGTCATTCCCGCGCAGACGGGAATCCAGTGGCATTCTGTTGACGCCTGCAGACTTCACTGGACTCCCGCCTGCGGACATTATGCATGTCATTTCATAAGCGAGTACGTCAAGAGAAATTACCGCTATTTCAGGGGTCGGACTTATTCGACATGATTCGTAGGGTGGGTAGAGCAAAGCGAAACCCACCAAACGTGGGGAAGGTCACAGGGTTGATGGTGGGTTTCGCTACGCTCTACCCACCCTACCTCAGAAAACAACGTGCATAATGTCCCTGCGCGGGAGTGACGAAAAGTGGAGATTATTGATTCGAACGGGTCTAACACGGCAGTGACAACACAAGGTGTCGCGCATCACAAGTGATGCGGCTCAAGGCCTGGAACGCTATAATCTGAACATGGTTCTGCGACGCTACCACTACGACAAGGCGTTTGAATACCATCTCCGGGATTTGCAGATTCCGCACGTCTCCGTCGATGAAGCCAGACGTGCGCTGCAACTTTCTCGCGTTCACGACAAACTCAAAAATTTCGACTTCGTGGTCTATCCCTCCTCGGGCAAGGGCCTGCTCGTTGACGTCAAAGGTCGTAAACACACCGGCAAAGCCAGGCACTATCAAAACTGGGTCACAGCGGCCGACATCGACTACATGGAGCAGTGGGAAGAACTCTTTGGCAATGACTACCAGGCCTGCTTCGCGTTTATCTTCTGGTGCGACAAGCAGCCCGGTGATGCGCTATTTGAAAATCTCTTTGAATTTGAGGGTCGCTGGTACACGTCACGTGCCTTAACCCTTGCCCAATACCGCGAACATATGAAAGTCCGGTCCGAGAGTTGGAAGACCGTGCACATGCCTCCCACACTTTTTTCGGAAATAGCATTGCCTGTTGCTCAAATGTTTGTATAACTAGCAACATGACACTTTGATCCCCCCCCAATCCGACCCATCGCCCGAAACCTCATCCCCTGATCTTTCGGGTGTGTTAACACGCTGCCACGTCGTTATTGATGCGTGAACATTCGACAAACGCCAGATGCGCGTTGTCGCAATCCATCAACATCCCCCGCCAGACGTTTGCAGTCCCCGACACTTATAAAATTTGAGTGAATTAATTTTGTCCCCGGCGTGTTGTTTACACGTCCCACGGTATTTGTTTTGGAATAAGAAATGTCTGATAGCAGTTTAAACGTCTCACCCAACACCCTGCATACGCCGACGCAGGGCCAATTGATGTGGCATATGATCAAACTTTCCTGCCCGATCATCACGACGATGATCTCGCAGACGGTGATGCAGTTCGTCGACTTTGCGATGGTCAGCCAACTGGGGACCGACGCGATGGCAGCGGTCATGCCTGCCGGTATCCTCGTGTTCTGTTTCATCAGTTTCGGCCTTGGCGTGCTGGTGATGGTCAACAGCCTGGTGAGTCAGTCACTGGGTCGCAAGCGTTACGCGGACTGCTCGGCCTATGCCTGGCAGGGGATTTATGCTGCAATCATCATGGGGGTCGCCACGCTGCCCTTTGCCTGGATGATGAGCCCGTTTTTTGATTGGGTCGGCCATGAACCGGTGGTCGCCCAAATGGAAGCAACCTACGCATCGATCGGCATCCTGGGCATCGCCCCGGCGCTGCTGGCGGTTGTGCTGTCGAACTTTTTCAACGGCATCCACAAACCAACCATCGGCATGGTCGCTGCCATCACCGGCAACATCCTCAACATCTTCTTGAACTGGGTCCTGATCTTCGGACACCTGGGCTTTGAACCCATGGGAATTGCCGGTGCTGCATGGGGTACGAACATGGCGGCGGTCACACAGGTGATCATCATGGCCATCTGGTATGTCACACCCCACTACAAACACAAGTTCCAAACACTGCACACCTTCAAACTCGATTGGACCAAGTTCAAACGGCTGATGTGGTTCGGCCTGCCATCGGGCTTACAACATGTGGCAGATATTTTCGCGTTCTCCGCATTCACCATTTTCCTCATCGGCAGGCAAATTGATGGCGATGGCAACCTCAGTTTCGATCCCGCCCAACAAGCTGCCCACAACCTGGCGATCAAGTATCTTCACCTTGGTTTCATGCCCACGCTGGGTTTGGGGATTGCTTTATCATCCATCGTCGGCAAGTGCATCGGCGAAGAAAATCTCCCTTTGGCAAAACGCAACGCCCGACTGGCTTCGCAGATCGCATTGGTGTACATGGGACTGATTGCAGCAGGCTTCTTCCTCTTCGCCAAACCCATGGCCATGGCGTTTACCGAAGATCCGATGGTGATCAGCTGGTCGGTGAAACTCATCATGCTCTGCGCGGTGTTCCAGTTGTTTGACGCATTGGGGATCACCTTCAGCTTCGCACTTCGCGGTGCAGGTGACACCCATGGGCCAGCGGTCATCATGGCGGTTTACGCTACAATTTTCCTGATTGGTGGTGGCTATTGGTCGACGGTGCAGTTCCCCGATGCCGGTGCAGTCGCACCATGGATCGCTGCAACGATTTACATCTGCATGCTTGGTCTGACGTTTTATATCCGTTGGCAAATGGGCGGCTGGGAAAGCATCGATATGACCGGCCACGAACCCGTCCCCGAAGCTGAAACCGAGGATGTGCTGCCCGAAGCAGAGCAAACACAAACACGCGAACCCGTCATGGCGGAGTGATCGACAAACGCGATGCATCTCAATCGCGTCGTGTCAGCAAATAACTTGAGTAATTGCAACAAAAGCCGTGTCGCTCCGGCGGCACGGGTTGCCTTGTCACACGTCACCCACATGCACACACAAGGCAACCCGCGACCCGGGAGGGTCACGGCTTTGGCATACGCTCCGCCCCGACACCGCACTTATTCAACCCATAAAAAAAAAACGAGACACCGTCAAACATGGTGTCCCGCATGAGGTTTGTTCTGTGTGATATCTGCGTCAATGCAAGGGCAATGAAACAATGTCTAGCTTCACCCGTGACCGATGCGGCCGATGGTGTCGTTTTCGCCGGAGTGCTGTTTGAAAAATTCACCGTTGGCCAGGTAGAGCACGTCTTCAGCAATGTTCACCGCATGATCTGCCAGGCGTTCAAGCTGGCGACCGATCTGCATGTAATGGATCAACTGCGTGAGTTGATGCGGATTTTCACGCATGGTCGCTTCGACAAGTTCGAACATCTCGCGATAAATCTCATCGACCTGCTGGTCTGCTGCACGGACACTTTCTGCCAGTGTGGTGTCCACGTTCACCAGCGCATCCAGGGCATTTTTGAGCATCAACTGAGCGCGACTTGCCATGGCATTGAGGTCGAAGGGGACATGCGAAATTTCCTCTTCACTGCAAAGGAAGCGCGCCTGTTCAGCAATATTCACCGCAAGGTCACCGATGCGTTCAAGGTCGTTACACATTTTGAGGATGGCAACGAGATACCGCAGATCAAATGCCACCGGCTGATGCAGCGCGAGGGTGGCAAGGCACTCTTCCTCAATCTCCACCTCGGTGCTGTTGATCTGACGATCGCCACGGATCACGCGCGTGGCAATGTCCGGGTCGCGTTGTTCCAACGCACTGATGGCATCGCGCAATGACTGCTCGACCATGCCCCCGAGTGTGAGGACCATCTTCTTAAGCTTTTCTGTCTGTCGTCGAAAGTGAATTGACATATCCTTTATACCCCATGTTTCTCCCGATACCCCCCCGAGAGAGATTGTAGACGTCCGTGTTTTGTAGTGCTTTGCTGCAAATTGGGCACCGGACGTTAATCCGGTGCCCAAGAAAGATTTTCAGTGTCGGCATCGATTCACAACAGTGTGATGCCGGTTGTGCTGTTGGTCAATCTCAGTTGACAGCAGCCAGGTATGCGGTGGCGGTGGCGCGATCCAATGCCTTGACGGTCATGTTCATGGGGCCAGCACCGATGAGGGTGATGTGCTTTTCGCTGTGTTCCTGACCGGGAGCAAAGACCCAGATGCGACCATCTTCGATCTTGGTTTCAAAGCCCGGAGCAGCAGCGAGGTATTCCATGGCCGTCTGCTTGTCCAGTGCCTTGATGGAGGTGTTCATGGGACCAGCACCGATGAGGGTGATGTGTTTTTCACTGTGACTTTCACCGGGCTTGAAGACCCAGAGACGGCCGTCGATCATTTCGACTTCATAACCGGGCTTGGAAGCCAGGTACTCAACAACCGTATCCTTACTCTGAGCAAGGATGGTCATGTTCATGGGACCAGCACCGATGAAGCTGATGCGCTTCTCAGACTTTTCTTCGCCATCCTTGAGGACCCAGAGACGACCATCTTCGACGGAAGTGTGGAAGCCTGGCTTGGCAGCGATGTATTCCTGCGCCGTTTCCTTATCCAACGCGCGGATGGTCATGCCCATCGGGCCGACACCGATCAGGGAGATGTGCTTTTCGCTGTGCGTCTGGCCGGGCTTGAAAACCCAGAGACGGCCGTCTTTGACTTCGGTGGTGAAACCAGCCTTGTCGTAGGGACCCGCAGATGCCGAGACGGCTTTGGTCGGCTCAGCGTTTGCGGTGGAAGTGGTTTGAGTTGCTTCACATCCCAGAGCAAAGATGCTGGAGATGGTAAGAATGCCGGTAAGAACCTGTCGCTTGTTCATGATGTTTCGATTCCTTGATCCGTGGAGCTTGAGTGTTTGATTCGTTTTCTATTTGCTTAACCACAGAGACACAGAGTCACAGAGCCCGAAAAAGACAGAAGAGAGTCGTGGAAATTTTTCTTCTCTGTGTCTCTGTGGTTCATATTTTTTTGATCAACCAAATCGGCCGGAGATGTAGTCTTCGGTCGGACGCAGATGCGGGTTGGTGAAGATGTCGCGGGTCGGGCCGTATTCGACCAGACGACCGAGGTACATAAAGGCGGTGTAATTGCTGGCACGCGAGGCCTGCTGCATGTTGTGGGTCACCATGAGGATGGTGTATTCACCGCGGAGCTCTTCGACGAGATCTTCGATCTTGCCGGTGGCAATGGGGTCCAATGCGGAGCAGGGTTCGTCCATCAGGAGCACTTCAGGTTCGGCAGCAATCGCGCGGGCGATACACAGACGCTGTTGCTGACCACCTGAAAGACCCAGTGCAGACTCGTGGATACGGTCTTTGACTTCGTCCCAAAGGGCTGCACCACGCAGTGAGCGTTCGCAGACTTCTTCGAGCACACCCTTGTTGCGTTCACCGTCGATACGCAGGGAATAGACCACATTTTCGAAGATGCTCATCGGGAAGGGGTTTGGCTTCTGGAAGACCATGCCCATGCGTTTACGCAGTTCGATGACATCGACGGACTTGTCGTAGATGGATGTGCCGTTAAGCAGCATGTCACCGCCGATGTGCAGGCCGTCGATCAGGTCATTGATACGGTTGACCGAACGAAGCAGCGTGGACTTACCACAGCCTGAGGGTCCGACGAGCGCGGTGACCTGGCCTTCGGCGATCGGCATGTTGATGTTGAACAACGCCTGCTTCGTGCCGTACCAGAGATTGAAATCCTTGACGTTGATGATGGACGTCTCTTGGTAAAGCGAATCATGGATTTCGGACTTGAAGTTGTCGCATGCAGCGATCTGTTCAAGGGTCAGTTGATCACGATCATCAGGCTGCGTGACGGATGTCGTGGCGGCGGTATTCAGATCAGATTCGGTAGTCGTCATAGATTTATCCATTACGGGGTTGGTTCCCATTCGTAAGCTCCTGTTTTTAAAATCAGAATTGACTGGACACGAACTTGCGTCGCAGACGGGCACGCAACCAGATGGCAAAAAGGTTCAAAAAGGCAACGATACAAATCAGCAGCAGTGTTGTGGTGAACACCATGGGCTTGGCGGCCTCAGCGTTCTGAGACTGGAAACCCAGGTCATACACGTGGAAACCCAGGTGCATAAAACTGCGTTGGGCATGGAGGAAGGGATACACGCCGTCGATCGGAAGCTCCGGAGCAAGCTTCACCGCACCGACAAGCATCAACGGCGCCACTTCACCGGCACCGCGTGCCATGGCAAGAATCGCGCCGGTCATCACACCGGGCATTGCACGTGGCAGAACAATCCGGCGGATGGTCTGCCACTTGGAAGCACCACAGCCATAGCTGCCTTCACGCATCGAACCGGGCACCGCCGCCAACGCCTCTTCAGTGGAGACAATCACCACAGGCAGCGTCAGCAATGCCAACGTCAATGCAGCCCACAGCAGACCGCCGGTACCAAACGTCGGGTTGGGAAGCGAAGCCTTGAAGAAGACTTCGTCAATCGTGCCACCGACGACATAGCAGAAGAAACCCAGACCAAACACGCCGAACACAATACTCGGCACACCGGCAAGATTGTTGATCGCAATACGCACCGCCGAGATCATCGGGCCGGCCTTGGCGTACTCACGCAGGTAAAGCGATGCGAGCACACCAAACGGCACGACCAGGACGGACATGATCAGCGTCATGGCAACGGTACCGAAAATAGCCGGGAACACGCCACCTTCAGAGTTGGCTTCACGCGGTTCGTCGGAGAGGAACTCCCACCAGCGTGAAAGGTACAAACTGATCTTGCCCCCCAGGCCCAACTGGTTAGCGGGATAAGCACGAACGATCTCAGCTAAGCCCAGTTGTTTTTCCTGACCTTGCGCGGTTTCCATCACCAGTTGGTAACGGTCGTTTTCAGCGTTCAGTGCATTGATTTCTTCACGAATCTTGGCATAGGCTACGTTGACCTGCGCTTCGATTGCGTCGTAGTTGGCTTGTGCTTCACGGTACTCAGCAGAGTCTTTGCCATGTTCGAGCAAGGCCGATTTCATTTCCAGACGGGCGTGATCGACTTTGCGGGATTCGCGGCCGATGTCATGTTTTTCCAACCCACGGCGTTCATGCCAACGTTCGCGGACTTCGTCGTGATACTTGATGTATTCAGCCCATGCAGCCTGCGGGGTGTCCGCGACGACCTTGCCATCAATCAGGAACGACTTGGGCATGCCGTAGAACCGACCCCATGAGTTACGTTCGATGACGGTGGCCCACTTGGGCAGTGTCTGCCCCTGGCTGTTGAAGTCTTCAACCCAGTGAAAGTGTGTGTTGGTCAGATCGAAGTTACCGGTACGGACCAGCTCGCGATGCGCCCAACCTTCGTTGGCAGCAATGTCGGCCTGCACATCGGCAGGAAGCGAATTAAGCACGCCGGGCTCAGGCTTGTAGGTATCATCACGGGTGACTTCACCCATGTAGATCGTGTTGTCCTTGAGGGTGAACTGCACGACCGGCTTGGGCCAGAAAGTCACGGCCCCCTGGATGATGACCAGCGTCAGCAAGGCGATGATCATCACCACCGCGACAACGAGTCCGCCGCCGGTGAGCCAGAGCATCGGCTCACCCTTGGCAAGCAGGCTTCGACCGCCACGATTACCGCGTGCTTTTTTGCGTGCGGACATCGAGCCACGAATGATTTCGCGCGGGAGAGCCGGTGTGTTCTGAGGTTCTTTGAGTGTCGTACTCATAATTGGATTGCCTTCTTTCGGAACCGCAGGCGGACGGCCTCGGCAATGGTGTTAACCACAAAGGTCATGGCAAAGAGTGTCAATGCCGCCAGGAACAACATGCGAAAGTGTGTACCATCCTTGGGCGCTTCGGGAAGCTCCACCGCGATGTTGGCAGCCAGCGTTCTGAATCCGTTGAAAATGTTCATCTCCATGACCGGGGTGTTCCCCGCAGCCATAAGCACGATCATGGTCTCACCCACCGCACGCCCCAGACCAATCATCATGGCGGAGAACAAACCGCTCATCGCAGTCGGCATGATGATGCGGGTTGCCGTCTGCCAGGGTGTGGCACCGGCGCCCAGTGATGCGGATCGCAGGTGCGTGGGGACCGCACTCAAAGCGTCTTCAGCAATGGTGTAGATGATGGGGATGATCGCAAAGCCCATCACGAAACCGACGATCAAGGCGTTACGTTGGACATAGGTGTCCACATAGCTGCCACGCGGGTCCCAACCGATGCCGTTGAGAATCGCAGAGACGACGTAGGCGATGATGCAGGTCAGCACGCAAGCCAACAGGAACTTGGCCAAATCGAGAACCGCGACTTTGCCACGCGTGCGGGTGTCACCGTATGCAGCCACCTTGGGGTTGACCACGCGACTGATGACAAACGCTGCAGCCAAACCGGACAAGGGCAAAAGCAGAATCATCCACGCACCGATGCCGTTACCAATCTGACCATCGAGCCAACGCTTCACGTCGCCTGCAAAGAGCAGGTGTTCAATCGGCGTTCCCAATGCCAGGGCAGCAACCAGTGACAGGGCAAACATCACAAACAGACACACCAGACGCACACCACCGAGTTTGAAAAGGATCATGCGAAACGGGCTGACCTTCTCCGTCGGAGACGGTGCGATATCGCCGATGTTATCCAGGCGAATCGCCAGTTCGTGAGGCAGCAACTGCCAGAGATACGCACCGAGCAAAAAGCTCAGCGGGATAGTTGCCACACAGGCCAGCATCGATGGGACGAATTTTTCGAAGAACGGGGCAAAGACCAAAGCAGCCAGGAACCCCAACACCACCGAAGGCAGTGATGCCATCAGTTCAATGGTCGGCTTGACCCATGCTTTAACACGTGGGTGAAGGAACTCAGAGGTGTACACCGCTGCGAGAATCGCAATCGGCAAGCCAAAGAGCATCGAGTAAAACGTGGCCTTGAGCGTACCGAAAATCAGCGGGTACAAACCATACTTGGGTTCCGAGTCATCAGTACCGGCTGAAGACTGCCAAACGTGTGTCGGTTCGGCGTAACCTTCATACCAGACCGGCAGGAAGATCGCGCCAGCAGTAATCGCCGGATACTTGGGATCGACATTCCACATGCCGATCTGCTTGTTGGTCACCGCCATCATGCCGTTGTCTTTGGGAGCCATCGCCACGGCCTGGACCGCGTCCTTGGAGTCCTTGATGCCCGCGTGAACCAACTGGTTGGCAACGGTTACCTGGTAAATCGCAGCAGAGGCGTCAGCAAAACCAACCACAATCATGCGGCTGCGGCTGGAGACGGCAATCGCGGTGGCAGCGGCATTCCCGCTGGGCAAACTGTGAGCCTTGGTCAAAACCGCACCATCGGACGTCTCGGTCCCCTCGGGCTTGGTACGGAACCAGGCACTGAGTTCACCAGACGAATCACCGACGATCAACGTGTTACGACCGTTCATGAATTGCAACGCGGTGATCGTGTGATTGGACTGCGGGGTGAGATCCAGTGTTTCAGCCAACACCGGCTCGTTGAAATTGCGGGTGTCAAAACGCTGGGAAAAACCATCTTTCCAGGACACCAGCACGCTGTCCCCCAAGCCTGCAAGCTTCAGGTACGTCGGCTTGTCTGCATGACTTTGCGTGTCATAAGGAAGATCACCCTGCGAAACACTGAAGGTCACCTTGCCGGTCATCCAGTTTTCTTTACGGGTGATGCGGTTGATCTTCAGATCACCTTTGTCGTTGAGCGTGACATAAATGGGCGACTCATTGAAGATGGTGTGGTCAATCAGACGAATCGCAGATCCATTGCTGTCCTTGTCGGGGGCAATGGGGTCTTCGAGGGTGAGTTTGGCAAACTGACTGCGAAGCTGGCCTTCAGGTGTCTTGCTGTAGATCACACCGTCGACCGCCGTGACCTTGCCGATTTCCAATTCCTGAGCCGCAACGGGCGCTTCGGCTTTTTCCAGAAATCGAACACTAAAGCCCAGATCACCCACACGGGTCGAGCCGTCTTCGTAACCGAGCATCATGTGCTTGCCACCGATACCAAACGACCATGCGGTGAGTTTTTTACCATCGGGAACCAAGGTCAGTTCCTGGAGTTTCTTGCCGGTCGCAATGTCCTGCGTGACCACGGTACCGTCTTCATAGACCACCATGGAGATGTTGCGGAATTCGTCGAGGTCCAGGTGAATGATTTTGCCGTGATTGGCTTCGACCTGAACGACCTTGGCGGATTCGACTTTGGGCGACTGGAAGAGCGGGAGAACTTTCCAGGTCAGAAAGACGCAGACCAGTCCGACTGCCAGGATCGTGCCGACACCACCGACGGTGATGCAGGTCCGGGCCATCATGTCGCCGTACTTGACCATTTTTGAGGTCCGACGGACACGTCGTCGCCCAGTGAATCCGGTTTTAGGTTCTTGACTCATTGTTGGTGTTCCATCAGACCTTGCAGTTGGCGGGGGTAATCAGGTTTAACGTCGGAAGTTCCATAAACGGTCACACAAACCTTGTAGAACTTCCGAGGGTCCGGGGGGCTCCGAGGCTTCCGGGAAGGAGCGGGGTGAAAACGGGTGACGGCCGTTAAACCGTCACCCGCTGGTTGGATCTGATCCTCAGTTGGACAATGAGGGGAGAATCAGGTGGTTAAGCATTGCTTAGTCGTGGATGTTGACCGAAGCCAGTGCCTTTTTGGCGATCTGGGCGGTGATGGGATAGTAGCCATCCTTGACAACGTCGAGCTGACCCTGCTTGGAGAAGATGTACTTGATGAATTCCTTGCGGAGGGGTTCAAGCTGGCTGCCGGGCTTGTAGTTGACGGTCAACCACAGGAAACGGCTGAGGGGGTAATCGCCGGAGTAAGCATATTCGGGGGTTGCGGGGATGAGCTTGCCGCCTTCTTCCTTGGAAAGTGCGATGGCTTTGACGTCAGCGGTCTTGTAGCCGATGCCTGAGTAGCCGATACCGTACTTGTCGGAAGCGACACCCTGGACGACTGCGGATGAGCCGGGCTGTTCCTTGACGGAGTCACGATAGTCACCCTTACCCAGAGCGTGCTTCTTGAAGTAACCATAGGTACCTGAAGCCGAGTTACGGCCGTAGAGGCTGATGGGAGCATTGCCCCATGCGCCGGAGAGACCTGCTTGACCCCACTTGTCGATGGAGGAAGCCATGCCGAGCTTGCGGCTCTTGGAGAAGATCGCGTCAACCTGGGGGAAGCTCAGACCTTCGATCGGGTTATCCTTGTTGACATACACAGCAAGCATGTCGATGGAGGTGGGAAGCTGCGTGGGTTTGTAGCCGAAACGCTTTTCGAAGGCGTCATCTTCCTTGCTCTTGGTGGCACGGCTCATCGGGCCGAAGTTGGAAGTGGCGCTGATCAGTGACGGCGGGGCAGTTGAAGAACCCTTGCCTTCGATTTCAACCTGCACGTTGGGGTACATGGTTTTGAAACCTTCAGCCCACAGCGTCATCATGTTGTTCATGGTGTCAGAACCGACTGACTTGATGTTGCCGACCACGCCGGAGACCGGGGTGTAATCGGGCAGATTGGGATCGACGGACACCTGTGCAAAAGCAGGTGCTGCCATCAGGACCACGGCACACACGGCCGCAACGATTGAACGGAATTTGGACATTTGTAGCTCCTTGAATTTCTTCTCGTTCGAGACGCCCAAGAAGGTATCCTCACATTGTTAGCGAAATGTGAGCAAAATATGAGGAGCCAGTCAGAGTTGAGAAACTAACGATCTATAAATGTGACAAAGTGAAATTCGTTCAGGACTCAATGGCTTGTTTTCCGCGGAAAGACAAAGAATTACGGGAATCATGGCATCACAAAACCCGCTTTTGCTGATACCTTGCCGATAACCCAGCAATGGGAATTAACATGAATCTAACATTTCAACCCGCCATTTTTCTGAGGCTGCGTTGTCTGCGGACGTGCATCTGCAGCTTGCAAACCTGCCATGCATAGAACCATCCCACTGCCAGGCAAAGCAAGACATCCTTCAAAAGGGATTGACCATCAAAATAAGGCAGCGCCTGCCAGGCATTGAGCCCCACCGACTCATAGGCCAGTCCCACGAATGGCCAAGGCAATCCGACTTCGCGAATCTGACCCTCAAGTGTGTTGCTGAAGACCAATCCCATTGCCAACAAACTCACAAAGCAGATAGCACTGCCGACAATCCATTGCGCGATAAACGAGCCAAGTCGAATCGGTTGCTTGTCGAAAATTTGGCGGTCGACTGTTTTGCCGCATCCATCACATGACATCTCACGGACATCCAACTGATGCACACAACACCGTGGGCAAGTTGGCAACCAGCGCTGAATCCGACTCATCATCACACGCCAGAACACCCAACCTACCATGATCGCCGTCATCACCCATGTCAGGTTGGTGTAGAACGACATCCATTCCATTTGCCATAGAAGTGCTGCGAATACCAAACTTGAGAGTGTCAACGCACCGACATACACAAACAGCAGAAACATATAATCCAGCATCGTCATCCGCGGGTTAAGTTGCAACGGCGTCCTGCAATGTTCACAGTCAAACACGTGACGGATATCCATTGCCAGCAGATTCCGCCAATCGATCTTACCATCACATACCGGGCAGCTTGGCAGTAATCGTAGTCGCTTGACCTTGCCAGTGAAGTCTGCACTCTTGCGGTCAAACGCCCTGCCACATTCCGGGCACACATCCCCCTGCACCGAATCCAACGGATATTGACATTGTTCGCACTTGGGATGATACCGGGTGAGCTCGTTGGTTCTGGAATGAACAGCATACACCACCCAGCAATTCACCCCCAACGGGACTGCGACTGCAAGGGCCACCGTTAAATTGGACGCAAGAAATAAGTTGTCGATATAGGTGTGAATCCACCCGGTGATCAACAAAGCCAGCCCCATCAATAGAAACATGATAAGACCATAGCCCAGTGTAATCACAATGTTTTCAATTCCACTGCAAAGGTCTTTGAGATACAGCGAACTGTTGCAGTTATTACAGGTGATGATTTTTTTGGAACTCTGAACAGTAAACAACAAATGATCCGGCTGCCGAGCGTGACACACCGGACATCGCAACGGGAAACAGGATGTTTTGAATCGGCTGAGTTGAAACATTCGTCACACCTCTACTAGTCAGACGAAGTGAAAGCAAAAATGTTTCATAGACGATGCGACTTGTTTACTGATTCCCCGATGAAGCACATTGCTTGATGCGTTGTTTGATCCACTGACGAAGATATTCCAAGCCAATTCCAAGGAATAAACACGCAGCGATATCAGCCAACAGCAGTTCCCAACTCCATGCGCGGTTGAATGTGTTTCTGCTGAAGGAACCGTAAAACGTGAAGGGCAAACCAATCTCATCCAGCCGTCCGCGCGTCAGTTGACTGTATGCCAACGACCCCAGCGTTGATAGCACCAGCAAGCTCGTTGCGAAGAACAAAATCCATTTCTCAGAAATCTCCAGGCCGGGATATTGGTCATATTTGCCTGTTCCCAAATACCATTGACCTTCGCGGTCAAACTCCCACCCACATTCAGGACAAGCATCAGACGCTATCTCAGCTAATGAATAATCACACCGCCGACACTTTGGCTTGCGAACCACATAACGATGAGCAAGCAAATGAACACACAATGCCGTCACGATCAAAACTGCAACAAGGGCTAAGTAAATGCGAATTTTTTGACCAATACTCAGAGACACTGAGAGCAAGTAATCCTCATCGAGCATACCAATGAGATAGACTGCCAAACCCATCCCCAACAATAAAACCAGACTATGCAACAGCCACTGCCAACCGCTCATCTGGTTGTTCTGCAGTTTCAGGTAAACCAACCGTGTGTCACAGTGTTCGCAATTAATCATGCGGTTATCCATGTGAAACGCTGTGTTCCAGGACAATGCCTTGTTGCATGCTGGGCAATGCGGTCGCAGATGAAATGAAGATTGGGGCATGATTTTAATTCGTGAGTTTGTGTTTTCGTCTTCGATGCCTCGCCCCCGGAAGTCCCGGAAATCCCGAATCCCGCGTCGACACGACACGGCTCGCCTGAATGTGCTTGGGTGTACAACTTGATACTCAGGCGAGCCGCCGCGTGTCGCGGCGGGGTTCCCGTTCAAATCACCGGTGCCGTCCTTTGCCGACGAATGTAGTCATACACATTGTTCAAATAGTCTTCATCCTTGATCGGCTTGGTTGAGCCACATTTTGCCCACCATGTCCCAGATGACGGTTTGCCCCACTTTTCGGTGAGTTGTTCACTCACCCATCGCTTTAACCATTTCATGATTGCATCCGGATCACGGTCACAGGTTGCATCAAGCAGCACATGCACATGATCCGCATCAACCGGAGCAGCGCAGATGCGATACGACCAGCCACCACGCTGACAAATCGCAGGCAGGATCGTTTCAATTTGTTGTCGTTGTTGCAGAGTCAGATACAACGGCGGTGTTTTGAGAACCTGTTGATTTTGCACCAGACGGTTTTGATCACGAAAGATGAAAGGCTCGGTTGCATGATTCTGCTTGCGGTCGACGGTTGGACGGTTGTCGCCTTGTAAACGCGTACCGTAGGTCCCGAAGGTGATATGCCAGGTTGCTCTTGCCGGATCAAGATGCGGAGTCATGAGGGTGATTGTAAAGCAAAACATCTATGGCGAGAAGTGTTTTCGTCTTCGACGAATCCCGCGTCGACACGACACGGCTCGCCTGAGTGTGTCAATGTATCCGTCACGGCATTCAGGCGAGCCGCGGTGTGTCACCGCGAGGTAGAGCGGAGTTCTACACGGATTACCATGATGCGTCGTTACCGCGCAAGAAAAAACCGCGAGATTCACTCACGGTTCGTTTAATCATTTTCAATTGTCACATTCGCGACGAACTTCCGGGGGGCCGGGGCTTCCGGGGGCTAAAACTGACGCAGTTGGCGTTGGAAGGTTGCGATCGGGAAAAGCTTGCCAGTGGAGGAGTCGGTGCGACCACCGGTTTGAACCCAGATGCGATCTGCCGGGATGCCGAACTTGCTTTGCAGGCCACGGACGAGATTGATCAGGGATTGCATTTGGGCTTCGGTGGGTGCCTGGCGGTCAAAGTCGCCGATCATGCAGACGCCGACCGCGTTCTGATTGAACTGGTCTGCATCCGGGCCACCGCAGTAGGCACCGTCTGCCTGATTCTTCCAACGTTCACTGACGACGATCTGGCCGTCATCATTACCGGGTGTTGCAGGAGCACCGTTGTGGACCACAAAGTGATACCCGAGGCTGCCGAGTCCGAACTGGCGATGGGCCGCGTCGATTTGGTCGGCGGTGCACTGGAGGGTGCCGCTATCGTGAATGACGATCCCCAACCATTGATGCAGCATGGCATCGGTAGCCAGTGGGTTGGTGGTGGTTTTGTCGGTGTTGTCGAACGCTTGAAGGCTGATCGCCAGAGGTTGGATCGGGCCGGGCTCCATCATCAGGAGAACACCGCTGACCAGTGTCATGGCACTGATGAGTGTGGTTAAGACGATGATGGTGCGTCGGTCTGGCTTCACCTTCCACCGTTTCCTTTTGGAGACGTGCGAGTTGGAATATAACGAGTGTACCGTTTTCATCGGCCAGACCGATCCATTTACTTCAATAACAAAAGCCTAGACTTCCGTTTACTGTACAGCTTTTTATCAGACCCCGTTGACACCCGACAAACAGGTATTTTTGCATACCCATTGCGTTCTCAGCCCATACCCGATTGGGGATGATTACTGTTCACTTAACGGGCGAAGTCGATCACGCAGCGCCGGCTCATCGTTGCCATAGACATCCGTTTCGGTTGCGACGCGACCTTGGCCACGGAGCATTTGATACCGGTCATAGGGCGTGCGTTGAGCGGTTTCGGGGAAAAGTGCCTTTTCGCACCCACCCAAAAGGGTCAGCGTGCCGAGTACAGCAGCAAAAATCAACGTGCGTTTGAACATGGGACTGATTGTAACACCTCACGGACGTGATGCCAGTGGTTGAAAGCTTAACTTGTGTAAAAATCATCGTCCCAAAGAATTATCCAAGTCTGATAAGACCTGTTTTGCGTTCGATTCCGGCAGATTGGGCGCAGTCTTTTTATTTTTTCAGTGGATTGCAGATCGGTTATATCCGTTATTGATAAGTTCGAGACGCTCGAATCAGGGGAGCCGCGTCGCATCCAAAGTCGAAACGGAGCGATTCTCACCATTTGCCAACATGAATTTCCAGCACGATTTGCAACCCGGTCTCAATCAGATCGGTAATGTGAGTAACCTTATATCCGGGTGACGGTTCTGGATTTGGTTACAGTCAGGAGAACACGGTTCATGCATGTCATTGCGGATCTCTGCGTGGTGCCCATGGGGGTGGGCGTTTCGGTGAGTCAATATGTCGCAGCCTGTGAAAAAGTCCTCGTCCAAGCGGGACTCAGCCACCAACTTCATGCCTACGGGACCAATATTGAGGGACCTTGGGATGAGGTGTTTGCTGCCATAAAGCGTTGTCACGAAGTTGTTCATGAGATGGGAGCGCCACGGATCACCTCATCCATGCGGTTTGGTACCCGGACGGATCGCGATCAATCCATGCAGGATAAAATCGAATCCGTGAATCAACAATTATGATTGAATTCCATGAGGGGTCAGGGTATCATGCCCGCCCTTTTGAAAAATGAATAGCCAAAGGATAGACGGCCTGTGTGCCGATAACAGTTATACCTTTTTGTACGGACCATCAACCCAGCCACACCTCATCCTGTCGCGACGGTTGATCAACTCAATTTTGAGAACCATATTACCCGCTGGCAAAAACGACCACGCGGGCACGGAGAACATCTTGACTTCCACCCCGATCCCCCGTCGCATTCCCTTTGCAGACAAAATCAATCCTGAGAACCGTAAAATTGACTGGGCGGTTATCTTTTTCATTGGCACGATCCATTTGGGTGCCCTTGCCAGCCCGTGGACCTTTTCATGGTCGGGCCTGGTCATCTTCCTGATCCTCTCCTGGATGGGTGGCGGACTGGGTATCACCATGGGCTTCCATCGCCTGCTCACGCACCAATCCTTTAAATGCCCCAAGTGGTTCTACTACTTTGTGACCATCTGCGGCTGTCTGCAATGGCAGGGCGGCCCGATCCGCTGGGTTGGCACGCATCGCCTTCACCACAAACACTCCGACCACGAAGAAGATCCGCACACGCCCAAGCATGGCTTTAACTGGGCTCACATGTTCTGGTGCATGTTCAAGGATCACGAAGACTTCAAGCCCTATGATGCAGCCAAGGATCTGCAAAAAGACAAGATTCTGGTTTGGATTGACAAGTACTTCGTCATCTTCCAGTTCATCCTTGCTGCCGGTCTCTATGTAGGTGGCTACTTCTTTGGCGGCCAGGGAACTGAAGGTCACATGCTCGCACTCTCATGGATCGTCTGGGGCATCTTCCTGCGCACCGCCTGTGCCTACCACGGCACATGGTTCGTCAACTCGGCGACCCACACATGGGGTTACCGCAACTTCAAAACCACCGACGACTCCCGCAACAGCTGGTGGGTCGCCCTGCTGTCCTTCGGTGAAGGTTGGCACAACAATCACCACGCTTTCCAACGCTCTGCTGCACATGGTTTAAAATGGTGGGAGTTCGACATGACCTATCTCACCATCCGCCTGCTCGGACTCGTGGGCATTGCCAAGGACATCGTCAAACCCACCGAAGCCCAGATGGAACAGAAGAACATTCCCGCCTAACCCCCCGGCCCCCCGGAAGTTTTAAGACATCAAAAACGATATAAAACACGTCTCTGACTCATCCGTCGGAGACGTGTTTTTATTTGTCTTCTGTCACTTGTCAATCAAGAGATCAGCGACACGCAGTGTCGCAGCTATTATTAATGTGTGTTGTGCGTCACAGAAGTCATTAAAAACAAGACTGTTTGAAATCAATAGCTGCTTCACTGCGTGATGCTGAAACTGCGCAGCAGTTTATCGTTGTGTGTAAAGATTGAATGTGATCAAGATCAACCGTCAGATTGCGTGTGCAAAGCACCTGTGATCAAAACAGCGTGTCTTGATCTTTGAGACTTTCCTGCTGACGGGAGTCGAGGACTTCTTTGACTTCGTCGAGGAAATCGTCCAGATCGCGAAATTCCTTGTACACACTTGCAAAGCGGACATAGGCGATTTGATCGATTTTTTTGAGATGTTCAGCAACGGTCTTGCCGATGACGATGGCTTCGACTTCGCGTTCGTATTTGCGGTGCAGTTCCTCTTCCACCTGGTCGGTCATGGCCTGGAGGGTTTCGGTTGCGATAGGTCGCTTGTAACAGGATTTTTCGAGGCCGGTCTGAATTTTCTGACGCTCGAAGGGGACGCGCGTGCCATCCTTTTTAATGACGACGAGTCGGGCGCGTTGTTCGACATGTTCACGGGTGGTGAAGCGGCGTGAGCATTTAAGGCACTCACGGCGACGGCGGATCGAATCCCCGCCATCGGCTGCGCGTGAGTCGATGACTTTGTTGTCTTTTGAGTTGCAATACGGACACCGCATCGGTTGCTCCAGATCATACCGCCGAAAGTCTGCCCCCGGAAGGTACCCCGGAAGCTGGCCCCCGGTAGCTCGTCAAGCATGCAAATCCGTTGGCCAATCACAAAATATTGTAGCAAGCGGGCGCAATTGTGTATGCATCTGGTGTGTATGTGCACAAATTGTCGAATCAATGCCTCATTGCAAGTGGCTTAACCGGAATGGATACATTAGCCTATGCGCGTGAGAGCCAAAGCCAATCAACCTGACATCAAGCCGCTGAGGGGCGTGATCCGAACGGTCTACAAGTTCGACCCCAAACGTTCGAATGTCTGGCTGGAGGCTGATGGTGATCGTGCGTATGTTGTCAAACGCTTTGAGTCATCCCCTGCCAAGCAGCAGTTTTTACGGTGTCTACACATCCATCCCGGTCAATGTGAGATCAAGCAACACCGTAAGTTGGAACAGATGGGTATCCCCGTCGTGCCGATCCAGGAACAGGATTGGCAGGCGGGCAAACTTTGTCTGATCACCCCTGTGATGGGGCAGTCACTGGATCGTGCTGCTCAAGCGGGTGCGTTTGATCAACCGGCAGCGCGACATGCATTGGCCAAAGCGTTGGGGGAACTTACCGCCCTGCTGCTGTCGAAGCAACTGTTTTTCCGTGATCTCAAATGCAGCAACATACTCATGGATGAAGATGGCATACTGCGACTCATCGATGCGGGGTCGATCCGCAAAGTCTCTGCTGCCCAATTGCCTGAATGTCTGAAGCGCATGACAAAGCTGCTGGAGAAGACCGCAGTCGAAGCGGCTGGGCAATCACCAATTTCATTTGCGATCTCAAAAACTGATCGGTTTCGTTTTGCAAGAACACTGTTGTTCAACTTGATGCCCAACAAAGCATTGACTGATGCGTTGGAGATATCAAGATCAAAGTGAAATCGTAATCCCATCATTCAATGGGTGGCGATGTGCGTTCATGCAGTCAAGCAACACTCTTGCGTCATTAGCATCTTCAGTGCATTCTCACATCAAGCAACGCCGGCCACTCACCTGTGATTGGTCGAGAGCTGTACGCCCCGGATTATCGTTGGCTGACGGATCGCGCTCGAGGCGTGCAGGTCTGTCAGGAACACCGGTGAGTGGCCAACGTTACTCAAGTTCCTCAAAGTACAAAACATGATCTTGGCGCGGGCGGGTATGATGCAACAAAAATGAACCATCGCCCTCTTGAACCAACTTCACCTTTTATAATGTCTCTCACCGATCTGATACAAAGGAGTACCGATGCCCACCTGCAAACCGGATGACAGTCCCTGGTTGATGCCACATGTAACGGTACGCGATGTGCCCGTCGCGGTGCGGTGGTATGAACAGACTTTTGGTATGTGTTGCCGATTACGTATTCCTGAGGACGAACCGGTGCATGCGGAGCTGGTTTGGCAGGACATGGTGATCCTGCTGGCCAAGGCCGGTGACATCGGCACACCTCAGGCACCGGTCACCTCCGGCGTTGCAAGCCCGATGGGACTTTATCTGTACTGCGATGATGTCGATGCGATGCACGACCGCGCGGTCAAAGCGGGCGCGACAATTCAAATGGACCTTGAGGATAGGTTCTGGGGCGATCGCATGTTCACGCTGCGCGATCCGGAGGGCCATGTCTGGAGCTTTGCCACCAAGGTCGGTGAGTTTGATGCGAGCAAGATACCCACTCCCGAAAAAATGCAGGAAGCAGAAGAGCAACCCACAGCAACACCGCGCGAACACCAGAGCATGACCATCCGCACCATGCCTGACCTGCGCGTGTTCTATGCACGGAAAGTCGGCCCGTACTCCCCGGCTGAACTGGGCCCGTTTTTCAAGTTCTTCCTCAAAGTCGCTTCCAAACATGACCTGTTCACGCCCAACTGCATGGTCATCGGCATCTGTCAGGATGACCCGCGCGACACGCTCGATGAGCAATGTCGCTACGACGCAGGTGTCACCGTCGATGACCAACGCCCCTGCCCAGATGGCTTACAGGAACAGGTCCTGCCCGGCGGAGATTACGCGGTCGTGCTTCACAAGGGACCCTACGACAAACTTGCCCAAACCTGGCAATGGATTGGCGAGCAAGCTTTCCCCAGCATCGGCAGAGAGTGTCGCGATCAGCCGCCCTTTGAGTGTTACCTCAACAACCCCGACGACGTCTTCCCCGAAGAATTACTCACGGAAATCTGGATTCCGCTGTATTGATCGTCCATGCCTGCTATTGGTTGACACATCATACTTGCCGTCCGATACTCGACTTGTACAAACTCAGAATATCGGGGATAACATGACCGAAAAACGAAATATCCGACACAATCCCCTGCTTGCTGTTATGGCAATTGCAATGATGTTACTCATTATTGTCTTTGGGGTGACTTTCATCCGCGAAATCGAGCAGCCGAAGGACCAGACTTCACCCGCACCACAATCAGCACCACTCACCGATCAAACGCTGACCAACAGTTTAGGGATGACGCTGATCCGTCTTGAACCCGGTCGTTTTATGATGGGCTCTGGTCTTTCCACTGAGCAGTTACTGACAAAATTCGGTCGAACAACATCCGGCTACAAAGATGAATTCCCGCAACATGAAGTCCATCTCACCCAGCCGTTTTATCTGGCGGCAACCCATGTCACCCGCAAACAGTTTGCTCAATTCATCAACGCAACGCAATACCAAACCACGGCCCAGCAAATCGGCTGGGTCACGGGCATGACACAAACAAAATTGTTTGGCAAACATGATGGATTGACATGGGATCACCCCGGCTTTGAACAAGCCGATGACCATCCGGTGGTATGCGTGAGTTACGATGACGCGGTGGCATTCTGCCAATGGCTCAGTAACAAAGAAAACCTGACATATCGGCTGCCAACCGAAGCACAATGGGAATACGCCTGTCGTGCCGGCACCGACACGCTCTTCTGGTGGGGCAATGAACTTCAGGAAGCGCAAGGCAAGGAAAATCTCCATGATGCCAGTTACGACAACTGGTACGCCACCTTAATCCATTCCAAAGGATTCATGCGATGGCTCTCATGGGATGATGGCTATGCCCAAACCTCCCCCGTCGGCAAGTATCAGGCCAACCCCTGGGGACTTTATGACATGCTCGGTAATGCGACCCAATGGGTACGCGATGGGTACGCCCCCTATGCATCAGAAAAACGAATCGACCCCATTGGCCCCAATCAGGCAAAACGCCGGATTACACGTGGCGGGAATTGGTATGTCATCCCACACTATGCCCGATCTTCACGACGCAGTATCGTGCCTGCACCATTTGTCTCTAACACCCTGGGGTTCCGTGTCATGTTGGAAGTCAAGTGAGGTTAATAAACATCACTCACCCCGTCATTGAACACTGATCACGGTTTCGATTTCATCTCAAATCGGATGGTTCATGGCATTCTGGATGGCACGTTGTTGCGCTTTGACCGGCCCGGCGCAAACGATGTTCACCCCCTTGATCCCTGCTACGCCTTTGACGGTGCCTTGCTTGACGTTGAAGAGTTCGCAGATTCGTTGAACATCATTCACAAACGCCTCATCCACCCTCCCGTGGGTTTGCTGGACCTTGCCATCCGTGATGGTGAGGATGAACTGGTACTGACGTTTGAAGTTGATGGCGATGAGGATCACCACGACCAGGATGATTGCTGTGAGAATCAGAACGGTGTTCATCACCCGATTGTGCAGGTACAGCTGGCTGGGGTCAAGTCGCGCTCAGCGTGTTGGCAAGGCGATGACAAATGGGTTCAAAACATTTTTAGAGCGTTTCCAGCAATTCATCTTCAACTACCTTATCAAAGGGCTTGGTGATTAGGGATTTGGGATTAGGGCTGTTATTCAGGTATCGCCTTGTCTTTACCCTAATCCCTAATCGCAAACCCCTCATCCCTTATCTGCCAATACGTGAAATTGAATTGCTGGAAACGCTCTAGCCATAGATACATACAGATGAACATTGATCAGAAACTGCATGCTGGGTTGTATCAATTCACAAAGTGAATGTCGCAACACCTTCACAAGATCAAACATGAGCTACGATACTGCGTGTTGCTCAAACCAATGAGCTTCACAACTTGATGCAGCAAAATATTATTGTCTTTTCACCAAAACGGATTCACACCGCAGACGTCACTCGGCAACAGGCTACCAAGCCCGAAACCTTCGAGGCATGCCTTAACTGACGAAAGCCCCGCGCCCATCAAACGTGTTGAAGGTCACAGTGTCTGGAACCTTTGTGTGTATCAGTGTTCATCTGTGGCTAAAAATGCTTTGAACATGCCGACACCCAACACGCCAATAATACCAATCCTGTTAATAACTCGTGCTTGAATAAACACAGGATGTCAATCCGGTACCCAGTGTGTCAACGTTACTCCATGGGGTACCGGGTTGACACAACCTGCTCAATGGATTCAAACGCACGAGTTGATAAATGGGATGGGTATAACGTGAGTGAATCAAGCGACAAGTTCAGCGATGGCGTATACGGCCTAATCACCGTCGGAACCAAGGCATAAAAAAACATCCCGACCTTGGTGATCGGGATGTTGTGATGATTTGCGGGGCTATTGTCCAACATCCTGTGCGGTAGAAGCCAGGAACGTTGGTGTTTGATTGGGATCAGGCGATGTCTTCCATCAGGGCATCAAGCATGGCATCGACTTTTTCGTCGGTGTCATAGGTGCCATCGTCGATGGCTTGTCGGACCTGGTCAATCTTGTCCTGTCGGATGTCGGGCAACTCACGGAGTTTGCTGAGCAGACGGGCGGTGTCGGAGAATTGAACCTCGTCACTGCCACGCTGCGCACCGTTTACCGGCGTCACGGGAGAAGCCCCGCGGCGTGTTGAGCCCCCTATCGCCGAATAGTTGGGGCGACCGATTGGAGCAATATCATTCATGGCGTCTACTCCTTGGAACTGCATTTCAAAGCGCACCAAATTCGTGCCTCAGTTCAGAGCTTTCGGACCCGTTGGTCACATCCCCGAGGCGGCCTTTGCAGCAGTTCTTTTCTTTCCACTCTACATATCGCCAAACACGTTCGCTGCACTTGAAGGATTGTCAAAAATCCTGTCAACTCCTTAACTATAGCAATAACTTTGCGATATAGCAAAAAAACCGTGTTTTTGGCCCGATAAGAAACTGGAAAATATTGCTGATATCGATTGTAACCGGCCCCTATAACAGTGCAACAAAAATCCTGAATGATGTTAAGAAATACCTAAAATTATCCAAACATGTTGGCCCTAAAGCAGTTAGAGACATTGAGCTAATTCCAATACCGACCAACTGTTCAAAGCTTGGACCTGAAACTGACAAGTCGATTATTTTTCCTGGTTCGCATGTTCATATTCAGTGACTCCTGCGTTAAAATCTTAAAAAAAGGAAAGATCACCATGTTCAAAACCATTCTGACCGTCGGATGCCTGGCTGTTGCGAGTATGACCCTGGCTGGGTGTGGCAAGGAGGAAGCACCTGCTACCCCTGCTTCTGATGTCACCGTCCCGACATCACAACCGACAACGACGCAGCCTCAAGCCAAATTCGACAACGAGCTCTGCCCGGTCGGCAAGCACCCAATCACCGGCAAAGGGGTCGCGGTCGAATACGCGGGCAAGACCTACGGCTTCTGCTGTGATGACTGTGCACCCATCTTCAAAGCGGATCCTGCAAAATATGTGACCGCCAGCAAGTGAACGGCGTTCGAATCGGCGGCGTGAAATCTTATGCGATCGTTCTGTCGACCATCAGCAGATAATCCGAAGCAAGCCACTGCAGGCATCAACCAATCCCGCACCGCGAACATCGGCACTGCCCATTGCAACCCAGTCAAGATGATTTGGCTCAATTCACTTCATGCCGTCATTCTGTGGCAGAGGTTGATTCCCCTGTTACTCAAAAAATGAAAAATGCCACCCCGATAAAACAACCCCGGATGACGTTGAATCTCTTCTATATGGATTGGATTGTGTCCAACACAATGGTGGTTGAATCAGAATTGAATCAACAGGCCGAACTTGACATGGTGGTTATCCCAGTTGCTGGCTAACCGTCCGGTGTAGTTGCCACTGAGGACAACACTGGATCGATGTTGCCACGCCAGCCACGGGTTCGACTTTGACTGGTTACATGGTTATCAATTCCATCAGCTGTCAGTTCGTCGTTGTTTGGTAATCCAACGGTCGAAGCTGTCATGGTTAAATCTGCGCTGGAGCTGATGATGATGCGCTGACCGCTGTCATTACCGGTTGTGTTGATCCATTGGAAGTTGCTACTGAACGTTGTTCCGGTTGGGTACGTAATGACCACAAGCTCATCCAAAGTGCGTGTTGATCAGGCAGCTTCAGACTTTTCGTTGCTGAGTACTGCCAGTTCCAGATAGAAGTAGCCCAGGTCGGACTTGAAGGGGATCACAACGAAAGGAAGTGTTTTCGGGCCACCGACCATGACACTATTACCCGCGATGACACGGGGAAGCGAAATTGAGGCGGTGATTCCTTTAAGATTGGCTTTGGCGCTGCCGGTGACCATATTGATCAATTCACCCAGGGCATCGGGCAAATCCGGGTGATCCAGTGTCATTTCTTCGCCAGCAAATTGGGAAGCGATGGCTAAAGCGGTCTGCTTGGGGAATCCCAGAACGGTGCTGCCGATGACGTCGCCGGAGAGTGAAATGATGGCAACAATGTCCACCTGCTGGGTCATGGCACCTTTGAGGAAGGGCTTACCCAGTTGGGCCGGTGTCCCGAGCATGCAGGTAAACACATTCTGCAAAGACGAAACAAACGGCTCGATAAATCGCATGTCCATTTTCATAAGTAGCTCTGCCCTTGCAAGATCGTACAGGGGCTATCGGCAAAATGGACGGCTGTGTTAAGCAAAAAAATAAGGCCCGGCCCACAGATGCGGAACCGAGCCCTTCCGGGGGCAATGGGATGTCGTTGAGTGGGTCAGTCCCAGCTTGGTGAGTCACTGTCGCTCACTCAACTTACTCAATATTAACATACCGCTATTTCAAAGCAAGCGAATTGATATAAAAAAGTAAAAAAATTTTAAATATAAGTTCAATGCTTTAATATAATTAAGAAGTTTAAAACACAGTTTTATCTTTATTGGGGCCTTTAAAAACAACCAAATAACCGGAAAGGGTAGCCTTTACGTTGACGAGTTCCACCGCGGGGCGAACGTATATGCCTTAAGTTCAACGACTCACAGCGATCCCTGTTCATACGCACGGAAATTCGCGAGTGAGCAGGGTATGGACGGTAGTCCCAAATACCTGCCTGAGTGCATATTTGCATCGCGACAAAAATGTAAGATTCAGGTGGTTTCGTAGAGGTCCTGAAGGATTGGCAAAGTCAGAAAAAATGTGGTGCCTTGCCCTGCTTCGGACTTAAAATCGATCTCACCGCCCACCTGGTGAACCAGGTCGCGACAGATACACAGCCCCAAACCCGTGCCTTTGCTTTCATTGTTCACATCGTTAGGGTCAGCATTCTGGGTCACGAACGGATCAAACAATGTTTCACGAATCTCGACAGGTATCCCCGGGCCTGTGTCGGAGATTGCCAGCTCAATGTGGGCGCCTTGAGCCTTGCCTGTGATCTCAAGAACACCCCCTGTTTTTCGTAAGACCTTTCTGGCATTAAGGATAAGGTTCAACAACACCTGCTGGAGATTCAACGGCGACATCTGCACCTGGACATCAGGCACATCCACCAGCAATTCAATCCCGTCCTTGGCCGGATCACGTGCCAGGCAGGACAGGGTGTCCTGGACCATCTGCGGGAGATTGGCGATCCGCGTCTGATCACTGCTGTGTGAAAATTCGAGAATGCACTGACTGATCTTGGAGGCGCGCTGACAGCCGGCAAAAGCCTTCTCCAACGCCTTGCGCGTCAGGTTGGCATCATCCGGGCGGTGCATGGCCAATTCGGCGTAACTCATGATTGGCGTGAAGATGTTGTTGAGCTCATGGGCCACAATCGAAGACAACGTCCCCAACGTCGTCAGTCGGTGTGATCGCGTCAACGATTCACGGACCGAGGTGAATTGCCGCTCCAACTGCTCAAAATGCTCAAGCAGCTGCTCAATCCCCGCCAATTGATCGGTGTCGGACATCATTACCGGATCCGAAGTAGGTGTGGTCATAATGCAACTAGTATCGGCGTCCAAGTCAGAATGACAACATTGCGTTGTGAGGCGAAGACTTATCGGGCGCCAAGGGTACTCAAACCTACGATTTCAACGCCCTGCTACCAAACGAATTCTCAATTGAATTCCGATAATGTTTCTGGCAACTGTCAAACGGCTTTACCCATCTTTGTCATGGCATTTTTACCACAGATCACAGTAAGCTCACAGATCGTTAAACGCCAAAGACTTTTTCAAGCAAATGTCTTAACGAGGTTATGCTGTTTTCCCTCACACAATGTCCCTGGAATGAAGTACCAGGGCTTAGGCCGTCCGTTGTAAACCCGGCGCTCATGGTTTTCAACACAAGGAAAATGCTTAACAGGGATAAAAAATCGATCTGTCATGTTTGTGATGCTGATCACGTGAATGATGTCTTGTTGGTTTTACCTGTAACCAGATTGACACCTGGCGATCATCCATTTGAGTTCATGAGCATTCAGAAAAAAGTCATCCGACTTTAGCAGTGGTTATCACACCTGAATAACACGTCCGGACGGGTTTTATATTTGCTATTTGATGGTTTCTCGCATCTGTTCTCTCTGTGGCCTCCATGGTCAACATGCCTTGTCGAAACAGCGTGGTTCCACGTGGAACACCTGTTTGACGTCAGCAATGGGTCACGCAAAATCTTATTTGAAAGATTAATTGTCCTGTTCCACGTGGAACAGGTTGCGGGAGGGGGGATAGTTATTAGACTGAGAAGTCTTGGATAAGGAGTCTTCCATGTCAGAATCACGCGCTCGTTCACCCCGTCTGGGTCGAGGTCTTTCCGCATTGCTATCTCAAAATGTACAGGTTCAACCCCCTGCTGAGGCTGAAAATGACGTTCAGGAGGTTGAAAATGCCCCTGAAACGGTCGAAACAGCCGAAAATAGCCGCGAAATTAAGCCTACCGGTGACGCGGTGGTGTATTTGCCGATTAAAAAGATCGTCCCCAATCCGGATCAGCCGCGTAAGCATTTTGACGATGAAGCTTTGGCAGGGCTGGCGCAATCCATCAAAACCGATGGGATCATGCAGCCGGTGATCGTGAGACCAGGCGTCGATGGCACATACCAGATTGTGGCAGGGGAGCGTCGTTGGCGTGCATCTCAGATTGCTGAACTCCAAACCGTGCCAGCCATCATTCGTGAACTCACCGATCAGCAAACAGCCGAGTGGTCACTGATCGAAAACCTCCAACGTGAGGATCTGAACCCGATTGAACGTGCCAAGGCGTTTGATAACCTCATCAAACTGTTTGAACTCAGCCATGGTCAGGTCGCAGAGCGTGTGGGGATTCAGCGGTCAACGATCAGCAACTATCTCCGATTATTGGACCTGCCAGTTGAGGTTCAGCAGCTGGTGCTGGATGGGAAGCTCTCCAACGGGCAGGCCAAGACCATTGCAGGGTTATCCGACCCGAATCAGCAGTTGGATTTGGCGAAAAAAGCCATCGCCCAGAGTCTGAGCGTGCGAGCGTTGGAAAAACTCGTTGCCCAGATGAATGAGAAGACGGAAAAGGGTGAGACCGTTGCATACGATCCGGACCAGATCACCTCGCTGGGTAAACGGGCTCACATCCTTGATCTGCAACAGCAAATCAGTCAGCAACTGGGGACCAAAGTCATCATCAAACCCGGCCGAAAAAAGGGCAGTGGCTCATTGGCGCTGGACTTTTACTCACTGGATCAGTTCGACACCTTCCTGCAAAAACTGGGTGTCGACCTGGCGGACTGATCAATAGCCGATGCATTCGTGACGAGATTGCTCAAGGCCGATTTTGCCACAGATGCGCACAGATCAATACAGATTAAGGCAATGCCAATCGCCAATCACAAAGGCCATCTGTGTCGTGTTATGGCATTGGGGCGTAAGGCCAGTTCATCGTCTAGACAGATCAAGATGACAGAAAATCTTGTCTTAAACATCTGTGTGTATCAGTGTGCATCTGTGGCTAAAAATGCGTTGAACACGGAAGCGACCGCAAGAAAGCATTCTTCCTAACTCTTTTATGGACAATCTTTTAAATTTATTACATATACCTGTAACGCACTATCCTGTGACAGGTTGCTGTTGTGTCATGCAATGCAAACTGCCCATCCCGATGATCAGCCATTGGCCGGGGATCGGATGGATGCGGTAACCGGGCATGGCTTGTTCCAGTACCTTGCAGGCAATGTCATCGGCATCCTGTCCATACACCGGCAGAAACACCCCGCCGTTGGAAATCAGGAAATTAGCATAACCCGCGGGGACACGTTGGACACCCGGCTCAACACCAAAAACGTCGGGATAGTCATACTCCATCACATCGGGGACCGGCAACTCGACGAGATTAAACAGGTTTCCATCCTGGTCCCGCGCCGTCTTGAGGTAGTCCCAGAGTACTTCCAAATGCTCATGGTCCGGGTGACTCCTGGGAGCGCGGATGGCAGCAATCGTATCCTCAGCAATGAATCGACAGAAGGTGTCGATATGCCCACCAGTGTCATCGCCTGCAAGATGGATGTGCGGGGTCCAGAGACAATGTCTTGTCCCAAGTGATTGGTGTAAAGCAACTTCTGCCTGTTCTACGGTCATGTACGGATTGCGTGTTGCGGTGGTGAGGCATTTTTGCGGAGTCATGACAGTTCCCTTGCCATTGACTTCGATCGCGCCGCCTTCCAGTACCATGTGATGCACCCAGACGGGAATATCCAGCATTCTTGCAATCTGTTGAGGGACCAGATCATCCTGGTCATACGGCCCGTAACCCGTACCCCAGCAATTGAAGCGAAAGTCATGGACTGCGCGTTGGCCTTGATCATCAATCACAAACACCGGGCCATAATCTCGAATCCAACTGTCATCGGTCTTGATGCCGTAATCCGCACATCGCAGAGGGGGCGTGTGTTCTGAGAGTTTTTTCAGAAAGTATGCAAACTCTTTTTGTGCTTTGACTAACGTCTCTGCTGGCCAGGTATTGGCATTGTGTGGTTCACTAACCCACACGCCATCGTGCGGCTCCCATTCAGCAGGCATCCGAAAGCCCATATCAGTAGCCGTCTGTGTAGGGCGATCAAGCAGGTGATGTTCAGCGATCAGTTCATGGTGTTGGATCATGGCCGTATGATATCCGCAGTGATGGATCGTTGGTGACTGACTGGTATTTGGGAAAAAGATTTCATGCCAGGGAGCTTCGCCCCCCGGACCCCCTTGCGAGATCGGGGCATCATGGCAAGCTGTGTTCACGTATTGCATTCAAAGGAATTGAAGACTTATATTGAGATGGGGCTCTGCCCCAAACCCCGCCAGCGTTCCGCCGCTGGATCACGTCCCCCAGGAAGGGCTTTGGCCTTTGTCGTCTGGTGTTCGCGAGCTGAATTGGTTAATTGGATAGCTGTCTGATCGCCTGTACGCATGGCATGTTC
>PAIY01000110.1 GCA_002704825.1 Phycisphaeraceae bacterium | reverse complement strand
CGCGCAGGCGGGAATCCAGTGGCATGCAGTCGAAAATTGCAAATTCCACTGGACTCCCGCCTGCGCGGGAGTGACGGAGGGTGGAGATTCATTCTATGCATCGCTCTGAGGGGCACCGGGTTAACACCCGGTGCTCAACTTGTCGAGCGTTGTGTCGAGTAAGTTCGACCCTTAAATCATCAACCATCACGTGCCATGCAAACACTTGTAAAACGACGTGCATCATGTCCGCAGGCGAGAGTCCAGTGATACTTGCAAGTGTTCACAGAATGCCACTGGATTCACGACTTCCGGGGGCGCGGGAATGACGAAATCGTAGACCGATGGCGTTTGAGTAACTGCGAATCTATTTGCATAGTCGCATCACATCCCAATCACCAGCGAAACAGGTACAGCATCCCGGGCATGATCTGGACATTCGCTTGTTGATTGCTGATGCTCAGGTCTTCGCCGTCGAGCAGGTTGGTGAGACTTTTGAGTTGCGGAGCAAATCCGGAGATGGTGACATCGACCCTGGGGGCAGAGGTGATCTGCTGCTGCGTGGCATTGAGTGACCGGTCGGGCATCTCTGCGATGAGTAGCAGGTATCGGTGTTGTGCGCTTTGCATCACAGCTGCGAGCGTTTTGTTTGCTGTGATCTGCAAAGGATTGACACCTGCAACCTGGCCGACGGTGTCTTGAAGCCAATCTGTGGATCGGGAGATATCCAACAGGCCTGCGGTGATCAGCAAGCGTCCTTTGCCAAGGGGCAATTCATAAATCAAGGGTTGGTTCTGCGTGTTGGCAAGCAGGACTTTGGGGGCAGCTTGTTTGTCCCATGTCAGTTGTGCAAACTCACTGATAGTGAGGCCCGTTGCGGTGATGCGTTGCTCGGTGGTGTTGATTTGTACGACACCCAATTGGCGCATCAAGGTGTCAGTGGCGGCGTCACTGCCGGGCTGGTAACGACCGGTATAGGCTGAGGCGACGAAGGTGCCGCCTTGCTTGACGTAATCGAGAATGACATCAATGCTCTGTTTGGTGAGGACTTTGCTGTGCGTGTCCACGATCAAGGGATATCGCGATAACGCAGCGAGTTCACTGGTGTCATCCACCCAGGCGCAGGGTTGGTGCATGGCCTGGGTCGCCACGCCTTGCAGCGTCATCAGTGCGTGGCTGCCTCGCATGCGAAAGCTCCTGCCAGCGAGGATGTCCTGGTGGGCCGCGTGGTATCCAGCCCATGGTGTAGCCAGTTGCAGTTGGTTGAGTTCGCTGCTGATTTTGGCGATGGCAGCATTGAAGCGCGTAATTGCCTGATACTCGGGCACCATTTCGTGCGCCTTCTTGGCCCAGACCAATCCCCACATCTGATTATGCCCGGTATAGCCTCCCGCGAGGATGGCGTTGGCTGCTGTGCGCGTGACTGACCCGAGGTTGGGTTGGACGTAGTGTCCTTCGCATTGCACATCCACCCCTGCACTTTGCATGATGGAACTCTGCACATATGCCATGATGGTTTCACCACCGCCGTTGGAGTATCGGAAATTGTTTTTGCGATACACGCTGGCCAGTGCGCCCGTGGGGCCGAATCCTTCCTTGCCGTACATCATCATGATGTGATTCGGATCAATCGCGCGGGCGCGGCTTTGGAGTTGATCCAGTCGCTGACTCACAAAGTTCACTTTGAAAAAATGAAAGTCCGTCCATGGCAGGCTTGTTTCGCAGGCTTGATCCCAATCAGGCTGAGGAATTTGGATGGTGTTGAAGCTTTTGTATTGGGTTTGCCAGGCCTGATTGAGTTTTTCAATCTGTTGATATTTGTCTGCAAGGTAGGCTTGGAATTTCGCGCGGGCGTCGGGACTGTAGTCGCTGACGTCTGGTGGGGTGTCGGTGAGAAAGCCTTCGCTGGGACCTGCGTAGTAATGGAATCCAGCCAGTCGCCAATCGTTTTTGTATCGGTTGAGAAAGGCTTCGTTGGCACGCATCAATGCTTTGGTAAAACGCTCACCCATCGGTGTGACGTAGTGATAGCCCGCGTGAATGGTTTGCTGATCCTGGCTCATGAGTTCTTCAAACCACAACCATTGTGGGATGCTGTCACCTGAGTAGCCCAGGCCGATGCCCACAGGTTTGCCGGACATCTGGGCGTAACCCAGATACCGTTCAACCAGAAACCATTGGTAGCAACCGGGCACCGGCTCAAAGTCTCGCCACGCCAGACCAAGGCGGGGAATCAGGCCTGATTCATAGGTTTGGACAATGCGCGTGGTCAGGGAAGCTTGTGGCAGGCGTGCATATTGTGATGGGTCATTATGCGTGCTGAACATGTCCATCATGATGGGGTGATGTTGTTCGGTTCTGATGTTGGCATCGTTGCGTGTGGGGGCCTGGAAGAGACGCGGGTCAGCGATACCGTATCGGATTTGATGGTTATCGACCTTGTGGCCGTTGACATCTTCCCATCGCATGTTCAGGTCATAACCACCACTGCGACCCGAGGGCACTTTGAGAATCACAGTTGGATTGTCGCGCGAAAGTTGGGCGACATGATGTTCGAAGTACAGCCCGGTGGTGTCGGTCACCGACCAGTGCAGTGAGAGTTGATTGGATGCGATGCGTTTGAAAATGGGTTCACTGTGAACCGTCAGTCGCACATCCTCGCCGACCTGACCGCTTGGCCCGTCTGCGACATAGCCATCCATCCAGACCGGGTCGTTTGCGTTATCCATTTGCGTCAGAGGCAGATCCGCTTGGATGGTATCGTCACGGAGTACTTGATACACCAGTTTACCTGACCCCAGCAGATGCCCCGAGCCGTTGAAGCGATCGACATCAAGGAAGTAACAGCCTTTGGGCAGGTTGGGAAGCGTCATGCCTCGATCCAGTGATCCGGGCTTTTGCCACCATGTTTGGATGGCTCGTTGGAAGCTGTCGGTCAGACGGATGCGGACGTGCTGAGTCGGGGCAGCATACAGTATCTGTTTCAAGACATCCGGTCGGATCACCGTGTCGGTGCCAAAGCCGTATTCGTGGTAATTGATCGCAGTCCAGTTCAGACTGTTGGGCTTGGGGGTGACGAAATCCTTGAGCTTCCAGACGCGTTTGGCATGGTAGGGATCAGCCCCGTTGACAGTGGTCAGGATGCAACCCAGTGACAGTTTTTTTGAGGGGTGTTGCTGCTTGATCGTGATGGATTGAAGGATCAGTTGATCGTTCCCGGACAGCAGATGCGCCCTGCGAAGCGACCAGTCTTTGAAGACCGTGGTCATACCGGATTGGCGTGGGGCCATGTTCTGATCTTGCAGTTGCCCTTCCTTGAGTTGGATGGTCTGCTTGCCGTCGGTGAGTTGAAAACTCACTGATGTTCGCTGGTCTGCCTTGATCCAGAGTCCGACGCCCATGGTGCGTGCTGGTAAGGGCAGGTTCAGGTTGACCGTGGTACTCGAACTGTCAGCGGGTATGCTGATGCTTGAGCAATGCGGTTCAAGTGTCCAGCTGCCATCGACAGTCGCGTTGTCTGGCAGGATTGCGTGTTTGGATAGATCATATACAAACTCACCGGGTATATATGATTGGGACCATTGGTCAGCTTTAACAGGTGACAGAACGCTTAGCAAAACAGACAGCAACATGCCTGTAAAAGCAGGGAGTTTGCTTGGCATCGGAGATTTTCCTTCGAACTCGTTGGGTAGGGTGATCTGTTACTGACCAGACCAGAGGGTGTTGTTCACATCGGCATAGGCTGCTTGCCATTTGAGACCTGCAGCGTGGCCGTCGGCGAAACTGTTGTTAAACGCATTCATATGGCGAAGACTCACTTCTGCAGGATTGGCCAGGCCTGATGAACCGCGGTAGTCCACATTGATGCTGCACAAGGCAGGCTTGAGAATTTCCATGACACGATTGGGAATTGCACTGCTGTTATCCACCATGCGAATGTTAAACGCATAGCTTCGTTGAAAGGTGACACCTGCATCATCGCCAAACTCCAATTCCGCACAGGAGTAAATCGTGCCTGGGAACATGTTCAAGGTATTGGGTGTGGCGGCGGTCATGGTTTTACCCGGGTACGCATAAGGCCACGTCAGCTTTATCCAGTCAAAATTGCTGTAAGGATAGAAGTCATCAAAATCATTGCAATAGGACATGGTGACCAGCCCGATCTGCTTGAGTGATGATAAGCATTTGACGTTGCGTGAAGACTCACGTGCCTTGCCAAGCGCGGGGAGCAGGATGGCAATCAGAATGCTGATGATGGAGATAACCACAAGTAGTTCAATGAGTGTAAAGCCATGGCGTGTTGCATTCTCGCGTCCGCTTTGAAGCAACTGGCTGATCGTTTGTTGCATCGTGTTCTCCAGAAAAACTTGCCACGTGTCGGAGTCGACTTTGGGCATCGTGTTGGAATGCTAGGCATGGATTTGTTCTGTGTCAAACAAAAAACAATCTGTTTCAGTCATATTTATTTACAAAATACAGTGAATGATCTTTTTTGTAGGTTTGTATTTGATGTTTTATTGTCATAGGGCTATTATTGTGTGACACAGATGGATTGAAGCTGATACGCCATGGAAGAGGTGTTGATTGTCTGGCAAAACGATTGAATCTTTGAAGCATCGACCGGTTCAGCATGTGACCGCGCGTCTGGGGGATCAGATCCGCGATGGTGATTTACAACCCGGCGAGCGTCTGCCATCCATTCGTCAGCTCAGTAAAGACATGGGCGTGAGTCCCAATACCATCACCGCGGCATTGGGGATTCTCGAATCGCAGCGACTGGTCAAGCGCGATCAACGTCGCGGCGTGTTTGTGCATCAGCCCAGTCAGAATCGTCGCAAGAAAGCGGTTGGTTTGCTGACACATAAGGCAGAGTATTTTTCCACGTCCGACGATTGGTCCAGTCATGTCACCTTGAGCATGTTTGAGTATCTGAATAAAAAACAGGTTCAGCCGATGGTGCTCAACTGTCTGCATCAGGGAACCCAATGGGAACTTGTCAAAGCGTTGATTCTCGAGAATCGAGAGCAGCTCGGTGGGGTTATTTTCTGTTGGGCCAATGTTGAAGATCAACCACTGCATGACTTTATTCAAGCCTGTGATATACCCATCGTGCAGATCGGCATGCCCAATCGTCAGAGCCGGTACAACTTTGTTGCAGTGGACTATTTCGGGGCAGGTCGCAAGGCTGCAACCCATGTGTTGGATCGACTGCCCGGCCCGTTTATGACCCTCTCAGAGAAATGCCCGCATGACTTTCCTCGCCGTCAACTGATCGCAGGATTTCAGGATCGGCTGCTACAGGAGCGTCCTGCTTCTATGGAGTTTGTTTCGTTGGATCGTAATGATGGGAAGTTGCCCCCATTGCCCCTGGGGCGTGAATTCATGACGCAATATCTCGAGCAACACGGTACGCCGCCACGCTGTGTCTTTGGGATTGGTGACCTTACTGCCATTGGTGCGATGCAGGTCTGCCTGGAAAAAGGGTTCAAAGTGCCCGAGGATGTCTGCTTCATTGGGTCGACCGGACTCAATGCATCGCAGGTCTGTTCGCCCACACTGGCTCATTTGTGTCAACCGATGGACGAGCTTGGGCATGCGGCAGTGGACTTGATGTTGGATATGTATGACGAGGAAAATTGGTGGTTGCCCGGTCGTGTGCTGCCGGTGCAATGGGGTGATGGGCAATCCGTTTAATGTTGGAAGTGCTCATTGAAATGGGTATGAATCGAAATTCAGGAGACAATGGATGATGGTCAGGTATCTGCTGGTTGCAGCAATGGTGATGGGTGCTGGTTGGACGCAGCTTCAAGCGCAGGAGATTTCACTTGTCTCATTGACGGATCACAAGACGATTCTGCTTGGCCAGTCGGTCCAAACAGAACCCGTTGAGATCAAGCTTGCCAGCCCGGTTGCGGCGGAGATGCTCATCGGCATTGCCGTGGGCGATGTCCTGCCTCAACACCAAGGCCGGGAGTTGGTTGTGCTGCGGTCGGATCGGCATCTTGAGTTTTACCCGCTTCCCGACAGCAAGACATCGATACTCAAGCGTTATGGTTATTGCCCGCTTGCCAATCCTGCCAAACGTGAAGCGGTGTCGATCGCCATTGCAGATGGACAGTTGATTGCGCTTGCCAAAGTCGATGACACGGGCTGGCAGTATGCCGAGACGTTTGCTTTGGACGCGTTGACGTTAAGCCAATCCATCAAGCGATCCAACTACATTTCCTTAAAGTCCGCCGACAGCCCGCATCAACCTTTACAGCGTCTTGATGCGGTCACCAATGTGCCCTGGACAGGTGTTGAGGAAATGGTCCTGCTTTCAACCGCAGCAGATACTTTTTTTGAACTTTACAAGACCAACAAAACCGCCGGCCAGAGACTTGGGCAGGGATTCAAGCAGGCTGGCAAGGTCACGCCGATTGGTGCGCGGTGGTTTGGGCATCGGATCGTCACCCTGTATCAGGATGGCTCGCTAGCAGAATTTGATCAGACTTTGCCATCGCCTCGCATCGTCAAAGTCAGGCCGACTCAGCATGTCGGCGTGGTGGACTTTGTCGTTTTCGAAAATTGACAAAGCTTGACGACCTGGGCTTACCATCTCGCGGGATGGTAAGCCGATTGGTGATCTATACCTCAGACCTCAGATGGCTTATACTACCAGTCGTGTGAGATTGAGTACCGATGGCGTTGTTTGCCGATGTGTTGGCCAATCCACCTGTAGTCGAGCAGGGTGACGAATCAGAAGAGTAGCAGCCATGGACGATACCTTTTCCTGGACAGACGTTGAAGACATTGCCATCGCGTTGGCAGAGACTTACCCCAGCGTTGATCCGCTGAGTGTCCGCTTTACCAAGCTCCGTGAGATGGTCGAATCGCTTGATGATTTTGAGGCCCAGGAAGGGCACCCGGTCAACGAGCAGATTCTCGAAGCGATCCAGGCGGCCTGGCATGAGGAAGCCCAGGACCTCCGCGATGATGACGATGAGGATGACGGTAGCGGCTACAAGCCCGTGAATCCGTACAAACCCGAAGAATAAATGTGCTTCAGGGTTGATTTTTCGCGTCGTGTCGGATAAAAATTAATTCAATGAAGTTTTCGGTTGCAGCCACCACAATGCTGGCCGAACATGGATCACTGTCGGTTAAATAGGTGGGCTCGGATTGGCTAAAGGGCCATGACTTTGCTACACTTTCCAGCCGGTCTGGTCTTTTTATTCAATGTGTTAAGTACAACTGGAGCTTTTCTGTGGCCGAAGTCAAAATCGAATCAGTGGGGAAAATCTACCCCGGTAATGTCCGCGCCGTTAAAGATGTCAACATCAATATCCGCGATGGTGAGTTTCTCGTACTTGTCGGTCCGTCGGGTTGTGGTAAGTCCACCACGCTCCGCATGGTTGCCGGCCTGGAAGAAATCTCCGAAGGCACCATCACCATTGGTGAGCGCGTCGTCAATGACGTTCCCCCCAAGGATCGCGACATCGCCATGGTGTTCCAGAACTACGCGCTGTATCCGCACATGACCGTGTACAAGAACATGGCCTTCGGCTTGAAGCTTCGCGGATTCAAGAAAGCTGAAATCGATCAGCGTGTGCGTGACGCATCTGCGATCCTCGGCCTCGACGAATTTCTCGATCGTAAACCCAAGGCATTGTCCGGCGGTCAGCGTCAGCGTGTTGCTCTTGGCCGCGCCATCGTGCGTCAGCCTTCTGCGTTCCTCTTCGACGAACCGCTGTCCAACCTCGACGCCAAGTTGCGTGTGACGACCCGTGCTGAACTCAAGCACCTGCATCACCGCCTCAAGACCACCACGATCTACGTGACCCATGACCAGGAAGAAGCCATGACGTTGGGCGATCGTGTCTGCGTTATGGACATCGGTCTGGTTCAGCAGATCGACACCCCGATGAATATTTACAATTACCCGGTCAACCGTTTCGTGGCTGGTTTCATGGGTATGCCCCCGATGAACTTTATCGAAGGTAAGCTCAACCAGGACGGCGAAGCAGTCTTCTTCGAAGGCGAAGGCCTTGCCATCCGTCTGACCGATGTCGTGGCCGGTCGCGTGATGGGTCACATTGGCAAGGATGTGATCCTTGGTCTGCGTCCCGAAGCCATGCGTCTGCGTAAGGAACCGGGCTACGGTGAAGGTGATAACCAGACCTTCGAAGCCAAGGTCGACGTGGTTGAACCGCTGGGTAAGGAAATGGATGCTTACCTGGAAACCTCCAAGGGCAAGCGCATCATCGCGCGTATCCCGGCTGAAGAACTTGAGCATGACATTAACGTGACCATGCACGTCTCAGCCAGCCGTCTGCACATCTTCGAACCCGGTGCACACGGTCTGAACATCAGCCTGCCGCAGGAACAGATCGCCGCCGCCACAGTCGGTTGATTAACCTTCGAAGCTGACAACTCAAATTGACACAGATCCAACACGGGATGCTCACAAGCGTCCCGTGTTTTTTTTGTGTCGTTCGTGTGCTGTGTGAACCAATCGCATGAATATCTCTTGCGATTTGAGCACCGGGTGTTAACCCGGTGCCCCATGGCGCAACGTTGACACAACGGGCACCGGATTGACATCCGGTGCTCATTCATGATGCCACTGGATTCCCGCCTGCGCAGGAATGACGAAATGAGAGATGGTATGGCGACTTATTATTTGTAGCGCTTTACTGTGTTTCATTCTGATTGGCGTAGGGCCGGTCAAGATGGTCGGGCTACATAGCCGAGTCATCTTGACTCGGTTTGTTTATTGCCAATCGTTCGATAACCTGCAAAGCATTGGATAAACCATCTTCATCACGGAGTTGTTCTCCGAGGTGTTCGGCGTTTTGCTTGATCGTTGGGTTGTTCGTCACTTCATGAATCGCATTGACCAATTGATCAACAGTGAGTTTTTTCTGACGCAGTGGTTTGCTGCCGACGCCCAGCGCGTGGACACGTTTACCCCAGAAGGGTTGGTCGAATGAGAATGAACAGACCACGGTGGGTTTACCTGCGCGCAAGCCTGCAGCGGTGGTGCCTGCGCCGCCATGATGTATGACCACGCTGCATCTTGGGAATAACCAGTCATGCGGGGCCTGGTCGATCTTGAACATGCAAGCGGGGAGTTCAGATGCATCCAATCCACCCCAACCCTTTGCAAGGACCGCCCGGACATTGGTTTGCTTGACCGCCTTGATGATGATGTCCGTCAACCGTTTGGGATCGCGGCCTGACATCGAGCCAAAGCCTACATAAACCGGCGGATCACCTGCATCCAGAAAGGCGCACAAGTCATCAGGCGCCTGCCAATCGTCTTTACGCGCCAAGGACCAGTATCCCGTCACATGCACATGGTCAGGCCAATCGGCAGGGCGGGGGCAGACATGTTGACTGTAACCCAGCAGGTAGTTGATGGGGTGACCGGACGCATCATGCAGAAAATCACAACCGCGTGGTATGGGGTTGAGTCCCTGTTGTTTCCGCCAGGCTTTGACATATTTTCTGCTGGACCGTGTCATGATCATCCGTGTGATCCGACTGGTCCATCGGTTGTACCATCCGCCCAACGGCAAGACCGGGAACCCAATCTCCGGGTGATCGGAAGTGGGGACCATCATCGGCATGAGAAAGCCAATGGCCTTGGGGATGCTCAGCTTCTCTGCAATGTGTGCACCAATAAAGGCCTTGGGGTGATACAGGATCAAATCCGGCTTGGCCGACATCGCAGCCTTGGTGATGTCATCAATGGCTGCCCACTGCATCGGCTCCACCTGTTTGTACATCCGAATGAAGGACTTGATGGTGTCAAAGATGTTGTTGTTATTCTCCATCAAGTCATGGGCCAGATCCGTCTGCATCAATTCCATGAACTGGTTGTTCATGTAGCCATATTCAAGGCCCTGTTCGACGATCATGGGTTTGAACTTCTCGCAGGTACACAGTGTGACCCGATGGCCAGCATCCATCGCGCGTCGGCCCAATGCGATGTAGGGCTGAACATCGCCGCGTGATCCAAGGGTGGTGATGAAAAGGTGCATGGTGTTGGGTGTCGATTGAAGATGTTGTGTCAATTCGTCCATGATACTGGCAAGTCTTCTGCAAGACATAAAAATATGTCATAATGACAAGCGTCCGGGACGGTGACCTCATGAATGAAAATGGAATCTCGCCTGTATGATTTTACGGATTCTCAAGAGCCTGCTGCTGCCGGTGTTGCTACTGGCCGTATTGATCCTGCTTCAGATTAACATCACGGAACTGTCCAACCGCGCGGGGCAGTGGGTGCATTGGATGCCCACGTTTATGGGCTATGCCTTGCCGACCTGTATCGGGCTTTGCATTGCTTCGATCATTCAACGACTGGTGACACTCATTGCCTGGGATCACTGGGCCCGTCGTCGATTTGGTGGTCCAACGCCACGCATTCTCCACGACATCAGTTGGCTGGTGATTTATGCCACGGCGATTCTCTTGGTGGTGACACTGGTGTTTCAGAAATCAATCACGGGGATTGTCGCCGTCTCCTCGTTGTCCGGTCTGGTCCTGGGCTTTGCCTTGCAGAATGTCATCCTCGACATCTTCACCGGCATTGCGGTTCACATGGACCAACCCTATCGCATCGGCGATTGGATCAAAGCCCACGTCGGACACAGTAGCGAGGAAGTGGTCGGCCAGGTCAAGGAAGTGAGTTGGCGGACCACGCGTCTACTCAACGAAGAAAACAAATTACTCGTCGTCCCCAACAGTGCTTTGGCAGCGACGGTGGTTCTGAACTATCACGCACCATCCAAGCCTTCGCGTTTTCATACCTATCTCTCGCTGGACACTGCCATCCCCGTTGAACGTGCCCGTCGGATTCTACTTGCAGGCGCCAAGGCTGCAATGGGTAAGGACAACATGCTCACCGATCCCGAGCCGATGGTGCTTGTGCGCAAGGGCGATGGCGTGGGGATTGAATATGAAATCCGTTTCTGGATTCATGCGTGGGACCCGATCTCGCCCGCCATTGCCACCGACCGTGTGCTATCCAGTTGCATTGTCCATCTTGAACAGGCAGGGATTGATCTGACCTATGCACGCCAGGAACTCTACTTCGAGCCCTTGCCCGAACGTCACATTGATCTGTCCAAGGACACCGGCCGACGTCGGATACTTGATCGCGTGGTTCTCTTTGATTGTCTGACCGAAGATGAGAAGACGATGCTTGCAGGCCGCATGAAACAGCAGATGTTCTCTGCCGGTCAAGAGATCATCCGCCAAAGCGATGTCGGACATGAAATGTACATCGTGCTCGAAGGTTTGCTTGAAGTGTTGCTCACCGAAACACAATCCACCATCCCGCACAAGGTGGCACAGCTTCAGCCTGGCGAGTTCTTCGGTGAGATGTCACTACTCACCGGTGAGCCGCGTAGCGCAACGATCAAGGCAATGACCGATGGCGTGGTGTTCGTGATTGATCAGCCATGCATGCAGCAACTCTTTGAAAGTCGCCCGCGATTGTTTGACACGCTCGGTGAAGCGGTCGCTCTCCGTCGTCTGGCATTGACGGACCCGACGGTTGCGGCATCGCCCGAAGCCAATGCATCACGCATTCAGGAATTGGGACGACAGATCGCCGGCAAAATCCGTCACATGTTCACCGGACTCTTTGGCGAACATCAAGGCAGGAATTAATGGTGCATGTCACCTCAAATCCAGGCTATTGGCCATGTCTTTGTGAGTCAGGCTATGTCGGCCCGGACCGGCTTGATACGAGCCGACTCGCTGATGCAATCGGTAACAAATAAGCTGCAATGCACCATTAAATCACTGCAAGAACCCCGTACGCTGATCGTCAAGCGCTCAAATCCGACAATATCCGGCCCTGGCAGTTGACTATGGGTTGGAATGTGTCATGATTATTGTATTAAGTTTATATAATACAATATTGCTTGGGGATCGATCCATTGTTTTCAAGTCGTCATTTACCAGCTAACACGCAACTAGGGCAGCTTGATGAGCATTTTGCATCGCCTGACCGGTTCTTCGCGCCGCATGCCTTTTGGTTCTGGAATGATCTGACGGAGATAAAGCATCCCGCTCATTTTGCCCAGATGTCAAAGCTGATGAGCGAGCGTGGCCTTCATCCCGGATATGTGCAGGCTCGATTTTATAAGGCCTCGCAACCCTTCTGGCTCACGGAAGATTGGTATCGCTGTTTTGATGCGGCGGTGACTGCCTGCCAGTCGTCGGGTTCGACACTGAACTACACCCTGGGCGATCCGTCTTTCCCGGACAAATACCTGCTTGTCAATCATCCGGAGCTTCTGGCTGTATCGCTGAGTTGGGAGATGGTTCAAGCGGATGCAAACGGTTCGGTGCATGTGCCCCAATGTTTTTTTGCGGTGGCCTGTAAACGTGATGCACATAACCGGCTGCTCTCGGACACACTCAGACTCGTCGGCAATGGTCATGCGATACGTTGGCAGGCACCTGATCCCGGTACATGGTGTGTCTATGTCTTTCAGCAGTACCACGACTATCGACACACCGGCGGCAAGCCCATCAACTTCCTGGATCGCCGGATCACCAACTCCTGGTTGACACTGGAAAACCAGGGCTATGTATCACGATTCAGTCAGCATTTCGGCCAGACCATCAAGGGGGTCTTCTTCGATCTGGAAGGTTGCTACGGGTACAAACTTGCCTGGTCGGATGATCTGGCTCAGGACTATGCCCGACAAAAAGGCGTGGACATTCGTCTGCGTATGCCCCTGCTGATTGAAAAAGATGTCGAAGGCTTGTGGGCCAAAGCCCGGTGGGATTGGTTTGATGTGTTAAGCCGACTGTACGTGGATTGTCTGCTGAGTCCGCTGGATCAATGGTGTACCTCACGGGGGATGTACATGACCTGTCACTTCTGGGAAGAGCGACTGTTTAAGCAGGCGGTGATGACCGGCGACTTCATGCGTGCTCAGCGAGCCTGTTCGATGCCGGGGACGGATGCGTTATTTCGAACGATTCACAACCCGCGATATTTTCGGGAGACCCAGTCGGTTTGCGAATTTGAAGGCCGGCCGATGATGTGTGAGGCATTGGGGATTGCCGGTTGGCATATGACGCCCATTGACATGAAAAAAGCCGCCAACGACGCGGTGCGATTCGGCATCACCCACCTGATTCTTCACGGGGTGGATTCAAGTCCGAAGCTTGAAAAAGTCTCCTACCCGCCGGACTTTTATCATGTCAATCCATACTGGCGATACTTTGAGGTGTACTCGGATTTTGTGCGTCGGAGCAGTTTTGTCAACGACCATGGGCAATTGGATGCGCAGGTCCTGCTCATGTGTCCGATGGACAGTGTCTGGGCGTTGATCGGGGATGATTATTTTGATCGGTCCCTGGTGGATCATGGCGACATCAATTGTGCGACCGACGTGCCGATGCGACATGGCAGTGACATCCAGGCGATTGATCAAGTCTACACACAGGCGATCGATGATCTGTCTGCGGCGCGTGTCGATCACCTTATTGCTGATGGGCATTATCTGAAGCAGATGACATTGCAAGCCGGAGCATTGCGACATGGGCAATTCGTCTTTACGACAGTGGTTTTGCCACCGATGAAAATGTTGTCATTGGAACTTGCCCGGAAACTGCTTGCCTTGGCCCGATCCGGGGGGCGCGTGATTGCATTGGGCGCGTTACCCGATTCCTCAACGCAGCATGGTGAAGGTGATGCTTCAATGATCCAATGCATGGATGATTTGAAGCGGTCTGCCGGATTTACAACAGCGACCGACGGATTGCGAGAACTGCTTTCATCGGGCTGCGACGGACTTGAACCTTGCGTTGAATTGGAAACCGACACATTTGATCTTTCGGCCACACGCCGGAAAGTTGGTGATCGCAATTACATCTGGCTGGTGAATCAAACCGGTCAGCAGCATCATTTTGTCCTGAAAATCAAGGGGGTTTGCGGTAAGGCGACGATCTGGGATTGCATGGATGGCACGCATCGCCCCGTGCATCGCCTTTCTCAGGATCAAGACGTCTGTCGCGTTGGTTTGACCCTTGAACCGTTTGAAGCCTACTGGCTTGTGTTTGATCCTGCGCAGTTATCTGAACCAGCGGGTCAAGGCGCGTCCGAAAGTCGTGAGGTTGTTGCAACACTCGACGGCGATTGGCAACTGCATGTCGATGCTGCCGATCAACCCGATCGCGCCCAGCACCAACTTGCCGCACCGCCGTGGTTGCTTGACGGCAAGTCGTCAAAGCTGTTGGCATCCTGGCTTGATTGGGACTTGAAGCAGTTCTCCGGCTTCGTCGATTATCGTATGCAGATTCACATCGATACCGTTTGCGGCGATGAAGTGTTGGATTTGGGTCAGGTAAAACACATGGCGGAATTGTGGGTCAACCAGCAGCGTGTCGGCATGAAACTCTGGCCACCGTTTACGTTTGATGTCGGTCAATACCTTCTGTCAGGAAACAATCACATTCACATCAAGGTTGGCAACCTGATTCTCAATGCCGTGACGCAGTATCCGTCCTACAACTGGAAATGGTTTAACGAGCCGACCGATGAGCAATTGGATGCCGGATTGTTCGGACCGGTGTGTCTGCGACGATGAACGCCGCCGACCATGTGCAGGCATTTTAGCGCTTTCCCGATCCAATTGTCGCGTTGTACCTTGCTGCATGTGTCTTTGCCCGTGTCGATTGGCATCGACGACGCTCGCATTGACTGCTTCAATCTCCGGGACAAAGCCCCATTCGCCAGCGCCAAAGCCGCGACACCTGGATTCGCAACGTTCTAGTTGGGTGTCTTTGCATCTGGTTCAAGCTGTCTGCGTGCAGCGACCGCCAGGCGATGGCCGACCTGTTCTTCTTCATCGATCACTTCCGTTGCGCCAGTGAGCATCAGTTCCCAACGATAGACGTGATACCGACTGCGCACGATGAGTTTGGCGTTGGGATTCAATGACCGGCAGGCATGGATGATCTGGCGAACCGTGTGCGGATCAGGGATGGTGATCACCACCACGTCGGCAAGCTCGATGTGGGCATGCTCCAAGGTTTCCGGTGATGCGCCACTGCCAACCTGCACGGCCAACCCCATGCGACTGGCGCTGGCAGCGTTACGCTGGTTCTGATCGAGAATCAATATTTTTTCGCGGTGTTTACCAATGAGTGTTTCAGCAACGCATTGACCGGCAGGGCCAAAACCGATGATCAGAATCTTGTTGGCAACCGGTGCCTTGGACTCGGGCATGTCCTGGCTGTCGCTGTCATCTTCATGTGCTTGATCTGACGCATTACTGTCCGGTGATTTGCGTTTACGTTTTCGGTGATCGATCCATGTTTGAAGACGATTGCCCAACGTCGGTGCAAAGCGAACCAGGAAGGGGGTTGCAAAAAGCGTGACAATCGTCGAGGCAACAACCAGTCGGAAAATGTCTTCGCTGATGGCGGTCCCACGCGCGACTTCCGCAAGCACGAATGAAAACTCACCGACCTGCGCCAGGCACAAACCGGTTGCAAGACTCTGCCCATGCGTAAAGCCAAACCGGCGTGCGATGAACCAGATGATCGCGGGTTTGAGAATCAAAATGAGTGTCGCTGCACTGAGAACCAGTAGCGCATTCTGGGCTGCCCAGACCGGTTCGGCGAGCATGCCGATGGAGGCAAAGAACAACGTCACAAGCACCGTCCGCAGTGCACCGACATCGGCTCGAACCTGCGTGGCAAATGGGGATTCAGCCAGGAGGATACCTGCGATAAACGCACCCATTGCAGCGGAGATGCCAAGCTTGTGTGCGATCACGGCGCTACCGACCGCCAGCACCACGGCCATGAGAATCGGCAGTTCCCTGTTCTTGGCCCATTGTCGGATATTCAGTAAACGCGGTACGACATAATTCATCAACACCCAGAAACCAAGCACCATCAAGCCCGCATAAAGCAGACTGCGCATGAGCATCCATAAGGCATTGCTCCCACCTCCGGAAGCATCATCACCCGTCCCCGAGAGGATCGTTACTGTTAACACCAGTGGCATGACCGCGATGTCCTGAAACAGCAGGATGCCCACCGCATTGCGCCCATAGACTGCATCAATCGCCGAGTTGTCCGCCAGCAGCCGGATCACGCATGCCGTGCTGGATAAGGCAAGCATTGCGCCAAGACAGACTGCAGCTTTGATGTCCAACCCCATTGCCAGGGACAAGCCGAACGCGGCAGCCATGGTGATGGTGACTTGCAAGAGTCCGCCGAGCAGGGCGATCGGTCCCATGCGCAGCAATCGCTTGATGGAGATTTCAAGACCGACGGTAAACAGCAATAGCGCCACACCGATCTCTGCAATGATTTCCACTTCACTGCGCGAGTGAATGAACCCAAGCACATTGGGGCCGATGAGCGTGCCTGCGACAAGGTAACCGAGAATGGCATTTTGTTTGAGACGTTCAGCAATGGTTCCTAAAACCAATGCTGCTGTGAGCAGCAGGAGAATGCCGACCAGTCCCGACCAGTCTCCGCCGGTGCCTGCTGCCAGATGCGGGAGTAGCTGAAGCATAAGGGCCTTCCGTGTGAATCATGCACTCAGCCAACAGTATAACCGCTGTGAGATTCTTTATGGCAAGTGTACACCCAGTCGAGCAGACAAGTCGCGGGCGCAGCTTTCACAGGCACTGATCAGACGCTGTTCCTCGGCTTTTTTCATGTTCTCGCCCACCATGCAGACACTCACCGCTGCGACCGCTTTGCCGAACATGTAAACGGGATAGGCAGCGATGGCATGAAAGTCTTCCTTGCGATGAATCACTGCAAAGCCCTGTTTCTGAATCTTCACAAACAGACGACCCAATGCCTTACGGTCAACGTCCGGCGGACATTGCTCCAGGTAGGCCTGGCGTTCGGCTTCCGGGCCGATGGCTAGGAGCAGTTGACCCGTCGCGGTGATATGACAGTCGTCATACGCAACGCGCTGTGGGACCAAATTAAATGTCGGGTGACCATTGCGGAAAAACACCGTGTACCGACGCCCATTTCGGATTACGCAAAGAAACATGCATTGGTTGATGCGCTCGGCATACTGACTGATCAATGGTGAGCCTTCAGCAAGCAGGCGTTCGATCTGCGGGTTGCGGCTGAATGTCGCCCAACCCTGTACGCTGAGCATGTATCCCTGTCGCGGGCCAAGTTGCTCAATGTAACCAAGGTCCACGAGGTCACGCAGAATCCGCACACAGGTCGCCTGATTAATACCCACGCGATTGGCAATGGCTGAGGGCAACATCACCGGCCCGTGTTCGGAAATACATTCAATCATTTCAAACGCTTTGTGCAGGACTTTGATCAAGGTGTGTTCCTTGTTTTTTAGGCATTTTTTTACCGCAGAGGCGCAGAGGACGCAGAGACAAGACAGGTATAAAGAGTTGTGTTTTTAAGCTCATGGCTGCTTTGGATGAAGCTATGTCAATCAGATCCTATTCACCATTTACAGCTTGAGATAAAACAAGATCGTTTATTGCCTGTCTTGACTCTGCGTCCTCTGCGTCTCTGCGGTTAAAAATGCCTTGAAGTAAATCACCATTGACTTCCAACGGTGCGCTGTCTAAAATTTCATAATGTCAATATTGTAATTCACAATATGAAATAAGTCAACCCGCAAAGATTCGGGAAATTTTATGTCTCACAGTCCACAGCAACCTGTTGTTCTCGTCACTGGTGCCAATGTGAATACCGGTTTGACCATTGCGCGTCATTTCGCTTCGCAGGGGTTTAGGGTCTTTGTCAACGGTCGTCGCCAAGAGGAAGTCATGCAGGCGGTCGCGAGCATTGAAGGGGACGTTTTACCGTTGGTCGCGGATTTGTCTGACCCGGCGCAGATTGATGCGATGTTTGCTGAGCTTGCAAAGCATACGGATCGGCTGGATGTGCTGGTGAATAATGCCTGTCACCTTGGGAGTTTCAAGAACTTTACCGAGATGACGCTGGCGGACTTTGAAGGTGTCTTGGCAGTGAATCTACGGGCGGTGTTTTACACGTCCCAACATGCAGCCAAAATCATGATGACACATGATGGCGGGGCGATTGTCAATGTCGGTTCCAATACGGCGCAGCGTGCGATTCGCGGTCGCTGTGATTACATCGCTGCCAAGGGTGGCGTGGAGGCGTTGAGCCGTGCGTTGGCGTTGGAACTTGGGCCAAAGAAAATTCGCGTTAACGTCGTGAGTCCGGGCTACATCAACACCAACCGTTGGGAGACCTTGCCTGCAGAGCATGTGCTGCGTCGTCGAGATAACTTGCCACTGGACTTTGAAGCCACCACGCAGGATGTCGCTGATGCCGTGTTTTATATGGCATCCCCCCAAGCACGCGCGATCACCGGCACGATTCTCACTGTCGACGCAGGCGCCTCGGCACAACTCGTCCCGCTGGACTGTGAAGTCTAAACCCCTCAAACAAGCACCGATCTTTTTCTCACGTGTTTTACCCTTGATTCATAGCATAAAATCATTTTCAACTGATGAAAGTTCAACCGATGTCCACTGACACCCAACGCAATCCGCATTACTTTGATCCTGCAAAATTTGGCATCACCGAGATCGGCCAGATCCAGCATCGTGACACCAAAGACATGACGTCCACCAAGTTCGGCGTTGGTTTTGAGACGTTGGATCGGGGCATGTTCTATCCCGAACCCTGCTACCCTCACCTGGCCAAACTCGGCGCCAAGTGGGCACGCATTCAATCGGGTTGGAGCAAATGTGAAACCGAAAAAGGTGTCTACGATTTTGCATGGCTTGATGCGATTGTCGACGGACTGCTTGATGCAGGCGTGATGCCATGGATGAGTCTGTGTTTTGGTAGCAAGCTATACATGGATGACCCGGCATACCCGTCCGCGGTCGGCTACGTGCCGATGTATTACGGTGATGAGGTGATCGCTGCATGGGATCGCTACGTGCAGGCAGTCGTCGAGCATTTCAAGGATCGCGTGACCTACTATGAAGTCTGGAACGAGCCGAACATCGAAAACTTCTGGATGCCCAAGGGCGTCAACCCCGTGGACTATGCCAAGTTCGTAGCCATGACAGCAATGTCCGTCCGGAAAAAGCTTCCAGAGGCGACCATGATTGGCGGCTGTGTCGCAGCAGGTGGCTATGCGACCGCATTTTTGGAAGCAGCGTTTGAAGCTGGCATGGCAGAGCATATCGACATTCTCACGTATCATCCCTATCGAGACACGCCCGAGCTTTCATCGGATGTCGAAGATAAAACCCTGCGTCAGATGTGTAACAAATACAAACCATCCCTTCGCATCTGGCAGGGCGAAACCGGCACGCCCTCCATCCACGGTGGGCATCACGATTTCCTCTGCGAAAACACAACGGATATCACCGAGACCACGCAGGCCAAGTGGGCCATCCGACGCCTGGTCATGGATCAGCGTAACGACATTGAGATGACCAGCTACTTCCACACCGCGGATCTCGACAAAGCGACGTACTACCAATCCTTTGGCAAGCCGCTCAAGCCGGTGATGATGGGCCTGCTCAATGGCGCGGACTACTCGCCCAAAGAGTCGTACCATGCGATGCGCAATGTGTGTAACCTCTTTGATGAAGACACCAGGCTCAATCACCTTTTCCATGCGATTCATTTCAATGGTCAATTTGGTAGTGAAGATAAAAGCTGTGAAGCAAAATTCAACATGGACTATGCTGCTGCCATCACCGCGTCCTTTGAACGCAAGGGCTATCCACTTTACACGTTCTGGGTCCCCAATATCCCGGTCAAAACGTATGACGCATTGAACATTGAACTGCTCATCATCCCCAAAGCCACCAAGGAAATCGACGAACCCGTGCTCATCGATCTACTCACCGGCAAGGTCTACCGCGTCAACGAATACATCAAAAACGAAACCGGCGTGGTCTGGGGCAATTACGTCTGTCAGATCCCACTCACCGATTACCCACTGGTCGTCACTGACCGAAAAGCCCTTTGATTACGGCACAAACATCACCAATGAATCTCGATATTGGAACTAAAGCCCTGGGGTTTTAACCCCAGGGACCAAACGCTCCCGAAAAAATAACAGACACCCAACCATGCAACAACTGTCACTCAACAACCGGTTTCGACTGGACCTCCCCAACGCATGGGAAATGACTTTCACGTCCGCAAAGCACCCCGCCCAATCCAAGGGGGGCTTGCAGGCATGCGATGTGGCTGATGCTTTGCGTGTTGATGAAGCAGTTAATCAACACACCTACACCTGGCAGGTCACACAACCCGCATCGATGACCGTGGTCATCACAATCCATCAACGCCTCGATCAATGGGAACTCACCGTTGCGATCACCAATCACAGTGATGATCTGACGGTGCACGATTTTAAACTCACGGGAATGCAACTCCCATGCAAAGACACAGCATTGCTCTTCCCGCAGGGAGCAGGGCGTCGCGTGACGGACTTTGCGCAGATGCCTGCCATCAAGGAATGTTACCCGTCGCATCGCTGTTCCATGCCTTGGTTGATGGTGGATCGTCCGCAGGATCAGGGCGGTGTTTACGTGGGTGTACATGATCCGCAAGACCAGTGCATGGATATTGCGATCACGGCTGATGCATCAGCTCATCACCTGAATGCTTCATTCACGCGCTTCCCGTTTATCGCACCGGGTCAGACGGTGACGCTGCCTCCCGTGGTGATCAAAGCCTATGAAGGGTATTGGTCCAATGGCGCAAAGTTTTATCGCAGTTGGTTTGACAGTGTCGGCAAGGTGGCATCGATCCCCACATGGATGCGCGAGAACTCCGGCTGGTTGTTGGCGATTCTCAAACAGCAAAACGAGTCGGTGAATTACGACTATCTCACCGGCATTGATGAGTTGGCGGACCTTGCCATCGCGCGTGGCCTGACCACCCTCGGACTCTTCGGCTGGACAGTGGGGGGGCATGATCGTTTGTATCCACATTACGATCCATGCCCTGCGCTGGGCAGTCGTGATGCACTCAAGGCTGCGATCAAACGTGCCAGGGATCGCGGTCTGCGTGTGATTCTCTATGCCAACGGCGTGATCATGGATGTAGCGACACCGTTCTACCGACAGCATGGCAAAGACGCGTGCAACATCATGCCTGACGGTCGCGTGAATCTCAGCCAGATCAACAAGTTCAACGATGGTACGCCGGTGATCTACGCAACGGCATGCCCCGGTTCACCGACATGGCGAAAGCAGATGCTCAGCCTTGCGGTGCAGGCGCAGGAACTTGGCGCAGACGGTTTGCTATACGATCAGATTGGTGTCTACGGTCGTCACGAATGTCATCACCCCGGGCACAACCATGCCAACCCGATGGATGGTTATGCAACCGGTCGCGTGGAGATGATCCGAGAGATTGCTGCACATATGAAGGCGATTGATGAGAATTTTATCATTGCCACCGAGTCGTTCATCGTGCCGATGGCCCGTGAGTTACACATGATTCACGGCTTTGGGTACGGCTATGGTTTATCGCATTATTCATCCGGTACTGAACGCTTCCCCGACTTGCTTCGCCTGACATTCCCGGAAGTTGTGTCGACCAATCGCATTCCCCAACCGCTGATGGATCGCAATGTCGCGCATGATGCCCTGATGCATGGCTTTCGTCAGGAACTTGAAATTCGATACCTGGATGATGTTGCCTTGTCGCGTGGCCAGACGCTGGATTGGGATGAAGCGTATTCAAATGCTGCGGGTTCACCGCCGAAAAAACAGATGTTGCTTGAAGCAGTCGAGGCGGATGAGAAAAACGAGATGGCCAAACTCATGGCCTTTGCCCAGCGTCACAGCGATGTCTTTTACCATGGCACGTATCAGTCGGACATCGGTTTTACCTTAAAGTCCGACTGCGTGCAGGCACGGGCTTACACGACCCGTGATGGTGAGTTAGCCATCGTGTTGATGAATCCCGACAAGCAGGTCGCCAGCTTTGAATTATCCGTCACTGATGCCAAATGTTTCATGGTGGACACACCCAATGGTTCACTTGCAGGTGTGGTCCAATGTCTTGAGCCGCTGAGTCTGTGTTTAATGAAGTTTACAAAAAACGCCTTGAAATAAGTATCAAACAAAGGAGCGTTGGCCATGAAGGTCACCAAAATTGAAACTGTTGTCTGTTATGCGTACCGCAATAACTGGGTGTTTGTTTTCGTGCATACCGACGAAGGCATCACCGGCATTGGTGAAGCCACGATCGAGTTTTCCGAGTTGGCGGTACAGGCCCAGGTGCATGAACTTGAGCGCATGCTCGTGGGGCGTGACCCGCATGACATCGAACTGTTCTGGCGTGATGCTTACCGCGGATACTACTATCGCAGTGGTCCGATTTTCAGTAGTGCCTTAGCCGGTGTGGAAATGGCGCTCTGGGATATCAAGGGGAAAGCCCTTGGCGTGCCGGTGTATCAACTGCTTGGTGGCAAGATGCGTGACCGCATCCCATGTTATGCCAACGGCTGGTTTGCCCCGGCAACGGAACCCGAAGAGTTTGCTGCCAAGGCCAAGATCGCCGTCGAGGAGATGGGCTTTAAAGCACTCAAGTGGGATCCGTTCGGTAGTGCCTGGCTGACGCTGACACCTGCTGAGTTTGATAAAGCCATCGCCTGTGTTGCAGCTGTGAAGGAAGCGATCAAGGGTAAGGGTGACATCATCATTGAAGGTCACGGCCGCTTTGATCGCCCGACCGCGCTTCGCATGGGTAAAGCCCTTGAACCGTATGAACCCTTGTTCTTTGAAGAACCGTTGACACCCGAAGATGATGAAGGTCTGGTTGATCTGCGCAGTCGACTGAGCATCCCGATCTCCGCAGGCGAGCGCGTGTACTCCCGTTGGAAAGCGGTGCCCTATTTGGAGATGGGTTGCGTGGATGTTTTCCAGCCGGATACCAGCCACTTTGGCGGGATTGGTGAGATCAAGAAAATCGCAGCAGTCGCGGAAACCAAGAATATCCCCGTCTGCCCGCATAATCCGATTGGCCCCGTTGCCAACGCGGCGAATCTGCAGCTTGCTGCCTGCGTCCCCAACTTCTGGTTGCTTGAAACCATGGCGACGGACGTCCCATGGCGTAAGGAAATCTGCACCGAGCACATGCAATTGATCAATGGTGAAATGACCATCCCCGACAAGCCCGGTCTGGGTATCGAACTGCATCCCGAAGCGATGAAGAAGTATCCGTACAAGGCTGAAAACCTGCGTCACTACAACGGCACACTCACCGCGATTCGCCCTGAAGGTTCGACGAGTTGGTTTGAAAAACAGGATTAACCAACAGCCCATCTGAAATCCTTTTGCTCATACTCCGTCTGACTTGTAGAACGCTTGATTCTGCAGGTTGGAGGAGTGTGATGCCACTAAAACAACAGGATCCATTGCGGTTGGAGGGTTGTGTCTGTCCGTATTGTCAGTATGAACTCAAAGGCGTCACCGCCTGCATGTGTCCTGAATGTGGGCAGTTGTTTGAGGTTTCCGAAGTTCGGAGCAAACGCCTGCAAGACCCTCCGAAGATGCCATGGTGTTACCTGTTTTTCGTGTTGCTGAGTCTGGGATTTTTATATCTGGGAATGCTGGCAATGCAATTGTACACAGGCGCGTTGCTCGGGGCATTGATGATCGGCCTTGGACTTAACATTCTCTGGTTGCCATTGGTGTATTCGTGGCTTGTTGATGAGATATAACAGACTTTGATTTTGTGATATGCAGTTTAAAGAGCTTACTCAAACACGCGTTGTTGAACTTCAAACTGAATCATACCAGGCTGTCCTGCTTCCTGAGTATGGTGGCAATCTTGTTTCGCTTAGACACTTGTCCAGTGGATTAAATGTCTTGCGAACACCGACACAGCTTGATCAACTCAAAGAGCAACCTGAACGCTATGGCATCCCCATTCTATTCCCGCCTAACCGGATTGAAGATGGTATGTTCACTTTTGAAGATCGGGTTTACAGCTTCCCCTTAAACGATCCGATGCAACGGCACAATCATCTGCATGGTCTGGTACTGGGCAAATCATGGGACGTGATCGAACAGAGCGATACACATGTGCTCATGCAACATCGCATTGTAGAGACAGCTGATTTCCCGCATGACTGTACGTTGGAGTTGATCTATCGGCTTTGCGAAAATGGGCTAAGCCAACAAATGACGGTGATCAACGACAGTGCCAACAACTTGCCATTGGGATTGGGATATCACACAGCGTTTACGATGTCAGAAAATTCGCAGGTTTGGCCGACATTGACCCATGAGCAATGGGAGCTTGTTCAGCCGCGAATGCTTCCCAGTGGTCGTTTGATCGAATTGCCCACAGTCACCTTGCCATTCAGCGATGAACAGGAAGTGAGTCTGCATTGCCCGATGGGATCAGGTCGGTTCAATGATTCGACGTTACGTGGTGTTGCCATCACGCACCCGAGGTTGAGTCAGGCTGTGATTTACCAGGTCGATGATGCGTTTAAGCATTGGTACTTCTGGAATGAAGGCGGTGGTCAAGGTTTCTTCTGTGCTGAACCACTGACATGGATGGCCAACGCGATGAACATGGACTCGCCCGCATCCATCACCGGCGTGCAGCATCTGTCGCCCAAGGCAACATGGTCTGCAACAACACAGATCAGCGTGCAGCCAATCAATGCATGATGTCAACCCAATGCCCCATGGACGAACGTATGCACAACGTTGAAAATGACATGCATCATGTTCCTACGCGGGAATGACAAACGTTGGATTTCTTATCTTTGGTTCATTGCCATGAAACCTGAGATTGCAGACCTGACATCAACCAAAATTTTCCCCGGTTCGTATTGCTGACACCAATGAGTCGGCACGAAGAATCTGATTAACAGGCACGCTCCGACTAAGACAAGTCATACACGGTCTTTACAGCCAAAGTGATTACCACCTGCTCGGTGTAACCGCTGTCCTGTCTTAGTCATACATGCATCAACCAACCGAAAAAAGCTGTTTGAGAAAGCTTGACTTTCGCTGATTACCCGCGTTAACTTTACACGGGTAATCAAAGTGTCGGAGTCCTTCCCCATGACCACCATGAATGACATTGCCAAAGCGCTGGGCGTCTCCCGGCCGGTGGTCTCGTCGGTGTTTTCAACCCGACGGCAGGGGACAGTTCGCGTCAGTGATAAAACCCGTCAACGCATTCTGGAAAAGGCACGTGAGATGGGGTACCGCCCCAATCATGTCGCCCGATCCGTTGCCACCGGCAAGACGCGCGTGGTCGCGTTTGTCGGCGGGGTGATGCGGTTCGACTTTGCCATGGAAACGCTCAGCGGTGTGATGACGCAAGCTGAGAGGTCCGGCTACATGGTCAAGGTCATGCAATCCTGTGATACCGATTGGACCCCACGTCAGATCGTCGACACCTTGCTCGGTCGCCGCGTCGACGGCGTGATTCTTTTCCATTTCGAACAGACCCAGTGGGACCAACTGATCCACGAACTCGGCGGTACGATCCCCGTTGTCGCGCTGAGCTGTGTCGGCACAGAAGGCGGTCTGATTTCCGTCAACAGTGATAACCATCAGGGCTACGAACAAATCATCGACCATCTTATGGCTTTGGGGCATCATCGCATCGCCATGGTCGGTGGCCTTGAGACAGCGATCAACGAGCGCGTCTTAGAGTTTGTCCAGGTGATGCAGCAGCGCAATCTGCCGATTGATCCGACACTGATTCACCGTGGTGATTGGGAGTTGGATAAGGCTCAGCAGGCAACGCGCAGTATGCTCGATCGCCCGGTTGCCCAGCAACCGACCGCCATTTGCTGCGCTAATGACAAGATGGCCATGGGCGTGCTGCGTCAGGCACGTTTGATGGGGGTGGATGTCCCAGGTCAATTGTCCGTCGTCGGTTTTGGTGAGACCACCGTCGCTGAAATGGCAGACCCGCCACTGACATCCATCGAGCAGTCATACAACACCATGGGGCAACGCGCCTGTGAACAACTCATTGGTGTTTTAGAGCATGGCGATAAGGCCGACTATGCCCCGATCCCCACGCCGCATCTGACGGTTCCGACGCAACTGGTGGTTCGCGCCAGTACCGCAGCCGTGAAGCAGGATTGATGTTTCTACGTTTTGAAAGTGAATTGATGATGAAATGCTTTGTCGCAGTATTGACGGTTTGTTTGAGTCTGAACATAGCTACGGCTGCTCAGAAGAATCTGACCTTGCCAATTGATTCGGCCTCGGCTGGGATCGTGACCGACACCAACAAGGATGGCAAGTACGATACCGTCAAAGACGGTGAGAAAAATGCTGTGGAGTGGCGCGTCGGACGCTACTTTGATGGCCCGGTGGTCACCGTGATGGAGATTGCCATCCCCCATGATTTACAGGGCAAAACCGTCAAAGTCATCTCTGCGGAGTTGCAGCTTTCAGCTAACGGTTCCAACGGCACGTATCCCGATGACAAGCCGCAGTTCGCGCCCGACACCTTGATCTATGCTTACACCGGCAAGCAGGCCGATGGCAAAGTCACCGTCGAAGACGTGCTTGATGCGGATGGCAAACCCGTCGGTGAAGAAGCAGGATACCTCATTGAAAATCAGACACCCGTTAAAGCCGGGACGCGCATCAAGGCGGACATCACCGCTGCCTGTCAGAAAGCCTTTGATGCCAAAGTAACCACGCTGGGCCTGCGTCTGCAATCCAAGACTGTCCCCGATGTGCTTGGCTGCTGGCGTTGGCGCGGGACCACCTTTGCCCAGAAGTATGGCAAGAATTACATGCCCGTTTTGAAACTCAAAGTCGAAGTCGAATAAGACAGATTCACATACTCAGTTCAGTCAAACTTGTTGAATAAAACCCGTCCACAAACAAAAACCTCATGGAGGTTGACCATGCAAGCAACTGATCGCCGACATCCAAAACGCCAGAAGATTGAATCAGCTTTCACACTCATCGAGTTACTGGTGGTGATTTCCATCATCTCGATTCTGATTTCAATCCTCTTACCCGCCTTGTCCAAGGCGCGCATGGCATCACGCACTGCAGTTTGTCTTTCGCAGGAACGACAACTCGGTCAGATCCATTACATCTACACCCAGGACTACGACGGTTACATCATCAGTCACGATGGTCAGTGGGTGCGCAAACTCATGGGCTTGTATATCTATGACAATTACAACAATGCCTACGCCAAGATCGTCAAGGAACAGAGCATCGGACGTTGCCCGGTTCGTGAGTATTCCAATGAAGAATACGAAACCATGACCGGCACGCGAGCCTGGACGCTTTATGGCATGAACTACGTCAAACTCAATACGGACAATCCGTATCCCGGCTATCCCGGTCACCCCGACAAGTTCGACGACATCCCCAAGCCGGCGACCACCTTGTTCCTCACCGACAGTCGTGCCACCACCGCTGACAGTTACCGCCTTGTCAACGCTGCATGGTCCACCGCTCACCCGTCATTGCGTCATAACGAGGCAGGCAATGTGCTCTTTTGCGATGGTCATGCTGCAACGGTCCCCGGTTATGAACTGTCACCCGGCTACTGGACGAACATCTGGAAAGTCTACAAATAAAGGCATAAAAGCTACAGTAAGACATAATGCAAAATATTTTGCCTGGACCGAAAATTTAATTGTTGTCGTGAGTTTGTCAGTCTGATTTGTCATTCCCGCGCAGGCGGGAATCCAGTTGCATCCGGTTGACGCTTACACATTCTACTGGACTCACGCCTGCGCAGAAGTGACGAACAGCACGACAACGTTCACGCACCAAAAATTGAAAATAATGAAATGTGTCTGTTGTCAGGCAGACCTTGGGAGTATCGCTATGCAACGTTGGTTGGCTGTGTTTGTTTTATCTGTGATGTTGGTCGCTTCGTCTGATGCGCAGTTGCTGCTGTATCCGACGGGGATGATCAATTCACGTTTGCCTGTCATCCCCACGCGCGATGGGGGGAGTTACGGCAAAGCCTTCCCCGCGCAAAGTGTCCGGCTGCGTTATGACTTTACAGGTCAACTTGGTCAGATGACTCAGGGCAAGTTGGAGTTGGATTACCGTGCTGATCCCGGCCGTCGTGAGACGACATCCATTGTCATCGGTGACGGCGAAAAAGGCATAGCTCTCTCGCTTTTACCCGCTTCGGAAGGTCGTTTTTTCGTCCTCGAGCAAACCGAGTACAAATATGGTGATTTAAGGTACCTATCAGGTACAAAACTGCAGAAAACGGTCTCAAAAACCGCCCCGACTCTGGATTGGCAGCGTCTGCAATTGAAATGGGATGCCAAGTCCGTGACATTGCAATATGCGGGTAAGACTGTCGCAACTTTGCCGATGCTTGATGGGGTTCAATTCACCGAGTTGTATGTCGATGGTTGGACGGTGGATCAGCTTCAACTTGTCGGGCAGAACACGTTGCGTCTGGATTGGGAAAATGACTATGTGGCGTTTGTGGATGTCACCGTGCCTTTGACTGCAAAGCAGATGCAGGCCGCGCTTCTTGGCTTTGATAACTTCGTGGTCAATCGCGATCCGGATGCTCGCGATTTCCCGATGCTTCAAGTCAATAACCCCACTGACAAATCGCAGACCGTGACCGCATCGTTTACCGTCAAACGTGAACTCACCGGTGATCCCTGGCAGTGGCAACAGTCCGTCACCATTCCCGCCGGTCAAAGCAAACTCGTTACTCTCGCGTTCCCGCAGGCATTGGGCAGTGACGTGTATCACCTGCAAATGAAGGTGAAAATCGGTGATCATGTGTTGGCAACCGACACCCGTCATTTCATGCATGCACCGCGTCGTGATGAAAAAGCGGGTCCCAGGAAGTTTGGACTGCATGACTGTAACGTGCGCGCTTTTGGTTTCTGGCCTGAAGCTTTGCCGATCGACATGGCGCATCATTACCTGCGTTGGGGCTATGTCCAGGGACCCGGTTGGGTCAAGGATTGGGACGGGCAATATGGTCTTGATCCGAAAGTGCCTGCAGAGCAGTGGTATTGGAATGACCGCATTGATTGGGCCATTGATCAGGGACGCGAGATGTTCGTCTGCGTGCAGTCCACTCCCTTTTCCGACTGGGCTCGTGCGCATCCCTACAAGCACATGCGCCAGTATCCGTGGGGCAATGTCGGCGGACATCCCAAGATCGACCGGTACCGTAATTTCCTCAAAGAAGTCGCCAAACGTTACACCGGCAAGGTCGAATATTGGGAAGTCGAGAACGAACCCAATGCAGGTGGACACATTCCTGCGGATAAGACAGATGATTACGTCGAGGTCTGTAAAGCTGTCTACGAAGAACTCAAAGGCGCAGACCCCAACACGCAAATCTTCGGCATCTCAGGCACGAGTAAGTTCCAACCCTGGATGGACAAAGTCCTCGGGCATGGGGGCAGCCAATACCTCGACGGTGTGAGTTGGCATACCTACACGTCGCCGAGCACGCCTGACGAAATCGGCTTTCCCAAGATCATCAAAGAGTCAGTGGACATCGTGAAAAAGCACATGCCCAACGCGCCGATTTTTAACTCCGAAACCGGTGTCGTGGTGGCCATGCGTTATGACGTCGATCAAGCGATCCCCCAACAAGTAATCCAGCAGAAAGTCCGCGAGAATGACAAGGCGTTCGTTGCCAACAGTTGGATGGGCGCGACCTTCGATGAGTGGCATGGCGGTGCGTCGATGGTGACCAATGCAGTGTACAACTTCCTGGGAGGTGTCGAAAAATACGTGTTTTTCGGCTGGAATCCGAATTGGCCGACCAAACGTGAGTGGGAAAAACACGCACCGTTTTTTTCGCTGTTCTCCGTTGCAGCCGATGGCACACGTACGCCAAGTCTGATGACACTCAGCGTTGCGACACTTACCACGCAGATGCAAAGTGCGCTGCTTGAAAACAGTGAACAAGTGAATCTCCCCGGTGTGCGTGGCGGTCTCTTTGATAAAACCAATGGCGGGAAACTGGCTATCATCTGGGCGCCCTCCGGCGAGGAGTCGGTACTGTTCAAGACAGATGCAGCGCAACTTGAAATCGTGGACATGCTCGGTCAAACACGCATGCTTAATGTCTCGCATGGCATCGCGGTTTGTGATGTCACCGAACTGCCGATGTATGTGCATGTGAAAAGTAAGCAGCTTGAGATTCAGAATGGTCCCATTGAAAACGTAGTCGTCAAAGCCAATGGCCCGGCCAGCGGTGAATGTGAGATCACGCTGCGCAATCCAATGCCATACATGTTTGATGGCAGCTTCTCTGTGAGTTGGCAGCGTGGGCAAGGCAGTGTTGAACCTGCGATGCAGCGGTTACAACTTGATCGCAACCAGAGTCGGACTCTCAAGGTGAGATACCAGTTGGACACCGATGAAACCCAAACGGTCGATAAGCCGCTTTTGACGCTGACCGTCAGTGGCAATTCGCCGATGATGGATGACACCTTGCTTTTCCATTCCGCCGTGGCGATCCCTACGCGACCGGTGGCAACGGTGAAGCTGGCAACGAGTCCGGTGCGTTTGCATCAATCTCAGGATGCCATGCTCATCGCATTGAAGTCTGCTGATGCCAAGGTGCTTAAGCTCAATCGACTCGAACAGGTCAAACTCGGCCGACCGCCTGCCTTGGCATCGTTGCATGATCCGGCATGGTGGGGCGGTGAAGATGAACTCTCAGCAGACATTCAATTGGCAGCGGACAGTGAGGGCATCGTGTTATACATGGATGTCAAGGATGTGGCAGCACGTCTCCCACGCACATGGCCCAGCGTCAAGGGCAGTGTCGTGGAGTTGTTCTTTGACTTCCGCAAACCCGGCGATGGATTGGGTGATCCGGTGTATGGCAATCAGACATTCCAGGTGCTCATCAAGCCTGAACTCACGGCTGCCGTCACCGATGCACAGGTTTGGAGTCCGCAGCGGGATCGACTTAACGCGACGTGTTTCAGTCAGTATGACGCCAAAGCCGATCGCTACTGGCTAGTCTATCGGATGCCTTGGGCAGGGGGAGTGCCTGAGGTGATTGGTTTTGATGTTGCGATCAATGCTGCACCGGAAGGCAAGGCCGGTCGCAAGACGCAGATGATTCTGTTTGGTGATGCGACCAACGCACGTAATGCTGCAGCGTTTGGTCAGTTGGTGTTCAAGCCGTGAGTTTGGGAGGGTGGCCAATGGTGAACCTCTGCCGCATCCGTGGTGCGGAAGTGGGCTTGGTTGATGGTGGATTTCTACCCGTGCCGCGGGAGTCAACCGATTGAATTTTTGCTATCAGCACTCTCTTGTGATTGATTTTTGTGTATGCGGCCACAATGCAATGACTGCATCGTCACTCCCGCGCAGGCGGGAGTTCAGTGAGGCTTGCAAGCGTCAACTGTATGCCACTGGATTCACGACTTCCGGGGGCGCGGGAATGACGGACGTAAGTCATCACAAAAACTGTCATCTCAAAATAAGCACTGACAGCTAAATTTGAATTGGTTGGCGGGAGTGACACGGCTTTTGGCTTGGCAACTCGCATCTCATATCAAGATTGATCGACGGGTTATCGCGTCCATTTCAATATGCTTATCGTCGTTACGCAAACAAAAGACCGTGCTTGCTGAAAAAGGTTCATTTCTGTCACTGTGCCTGATTTTTGACGTGATAGTGACAAAATTGTCTTCAAATTAAGCAGAGTTTTTCTTGAATGCCAGTGTTCGGACTTGACAGTCCCAAAAATGTAGGCATATTAGGCACATCTCAGAAGACACTCTTGGCACGAGGAGCACGAACTTGTCTTTACAATCTAACTCTCTTGGCAAAGACTGGCGTCGTATCGTCAGTCGGATGTCAGGTCTGGCTTTGCTGGGCCTGTTGGCAACCAATGTGTACGCACAGGACACCGGTGAATTGGTCGGGACGGTTGCGGAGGTCGCGCCGGATCCCATCGACCATGCCACCACGGTCTGGATGCTCATCTCCACGGGTTTGGTGTTGTTGATGATCCCGGGGTTGGCCATGTTTTATGGCGGTCTGGTGCGAACCAAAAACGTCCTGGGCACCATGATGCACAGCTTTGCTGCCATGGCGGTCATCGGCGTGATCTGGGCGGTCTGCGGCTATGCCATGACCTTCGGTAGCACCCAGTTCGTCGTCAATGACATTGGTGGCCTGATCGGTTGGGACAGCAGGATGTTCATGCTCATGGGCGTGGACAAGGCCATCATGCCCGATACCAACATTCCCGAGTTGGTGTTTGCGATGTTCCAGGGCAAGTTTGCCATCATCACACCGGCACTGATCGCCGGCGCCTTTGCTGAACGCGTTCGCTTTCGCGGTTACTGCGTGTTCATCGCACTGTGGAGCCTGCTGATTTACAACCCCTTGGCTCACTGGATTTGGGGTGGCGGTTTCCTCACCGGCAAAGCCATCGACTTTGCAGGTGGCACGGTCATTCACATCTCCGCGGGTGTGGCCGGTCTGGTCGCTGCCATTTACCTTGGCCCGCGACGTGGCTATCCCAAGTCAGCGATGCATCCGAACAACCTGGTGATGACGCTGATGGGTGCCGGTCTGCTGTGGGTCGGCTGGTTCGGCTTTAACGCGGGTTCCTCCGTCTCCTCAGGTTTGCAGACGGCTCAGGCGTTGACGGTGACGCAGATCTCCGCTGCCACCGGCGCGTTGGTCTGGATGATCATTGAAGGTTTTCATCTCAAGAAGGGCACCAGCCTTGGTTTTGTGTCCGGCATGCTTGCGGGTCTGGTTGCGATCACACCTGCTGCCGGTGACGTGCATCCTGCCGGTGCCGTGGCATTGGGGACGCTGGGGGCGATCATCTGTTACATGGCCGTCATTCTTAAATCCAAGATCGGTTACGACGACACGCTCGACGTCTTTGGCATCCACGGTGTTGCTGGTATCGTCGGCGCATTGGCGTTGACCTTCTTCCTGCGTGATGTGCCTGAACACGGCATTGCCACACAGTTCTGGTATCAGCTTGAAGGTGTCATCGTTTCAGCGGTGTACTCGGCTGTCGTCACCTTGATCCTGCTGGTCATCGTCGAGAAGACCGTTGGCCTCAAACTCAGCGATCAGGGCGAAATGGCGGGTATGGATCACGACCAACACGGTGAACACGGCTACGGCCTGCTGAACTTGAATTGATCCCGTATCTGATTGACCCAATTTAAAATTAAAATCCACCTGCAAAGGATTTGATAAACATGAAACTGATCATCGCCATTATTCAACCTGAAAAGCTCGACGAAGTCCGCCAGGCATTGGTCGACCGTGACATCAGTCGCGTGACCGTTTCCCGTGTCACCGGCCACGGTCAGCAACAGGACATCGACCTGTATCGTGGCCAGGAAATCACGCCGGACCTGCTGCCCAAGACCCGTATCGAAGTGGCGGTCAACGACGCATTCGTCGAACCGGCCATCGATGCGATCATCCAGGCGGCACGCGATAGCGACAGCGGCAAAATCGGAGACGGCAAAATCTTCGTCGTCCCCCTTGAACAATGCATCCGCATCCGCACCGGCGAACGCGGCGGCGAAGCCATCTGAGTTTCGCAAGAGCGTTGCGAATTCATGTGTAGCGGATGTGTCGCTAGCGAATGAGGCTTTGCTACGGAGATTGAAGCAGACGATGCGAGCATCGTCGATGCAAATCGACACGGTAAAGACACATGCAGCAAGACAAAACGCGACAGATGGATCAGGAACGCTCTAGAACAAATTAGGGGACCGGGACATCAGGGGTCCAATTCCTGATGAACTCAAAGCAGCATGTCACCGCGCGTGGCATGCTGTTTTTTTATTCGTCAATTGCAATGACCGGAAATGTTTTTGCTCAGGCAATCTCTTCGCGGAGTTTGTCCAGCACGTTGTGCTCCAGCGCGCTTTGATGGACTTGCTGAACATGTTCTTCGGGAGATTTTTCATCAAACGGATCAAGGTTGCTATACAACGCGACCGGGGCATACAACGGTGGGTTGGGGCGGTCTAAAAATGGACCACACGCGCCAGCCATCCATCCATAGTCAGCAGCGAAGTTCGGCTCGTTGGTTCGGAAACGGTAGAGAAAATAAGCCAGTCTCCCAAGATCGGTGCCGGAGTCGATTTTGATGATGTCAATCAATTCAAGCGCATCAGGTGCTTGCTGCAGTTCGTTGGGATGAGCCAGCCATGTGACGAATGCCGATTCGGCAAAGGCTTTGATCGTGCGGTATTCAGCAGGGAAAGCATCGGCATGTCCCAATTCATCGAGCGCGTCGTAAAGGACATTTCGCAACAACGGCGAAGCAGCCATGATCTTGATCTGTTGGGGGTCGGGTGGGTTACCTTCTTTAATCGGATCGATCACCGGTGAAAGCAGAAGGTCTGTTTCGCGTTGCTTGCGCTTTGTGGCCATGATCAGATTGAGAATCAAACCTGCAAAAATAAGAACAGCAAGGCCGATGATGACAGCAACAATAATCAATACAATTTTAAGCATTGAACAGGTCCCCAAGAAAATAATGTTATCAAGTCAGGAAGATGCGTCCGAAAGAAATGAGCATCGAAACGGTCAAGTTATCAACAGAACGATATCGATGTTACATATCAGTTTTTAGAAGTCAATACACAAAGATGTTGGGGACTCAATCAATTTGGAGTTGGCAATGACGAACGGCAGGTATGGTTGAACCACAACGTTTCCAGCAATTCATTTTCACGTTTTGGTAGATAAGGGATTAGGGTAAAGACAAGGCGATATATGAATAACAGCCCAAATCCCTAATCACCAATCCCTTTGATATGGTCGTTGAACATGAATTGCTGGAAACGCTCTTGATGAAGGATCAGTTGGACTGCAGCCGTTCGACGCCTTCGGGCAGGTTCATGTATTTGATGACGGCTTCGTAGACTTCGTTGCACTTGAAGAAGAGTTTCTTGCCACCGTCCATAGCGGATGTCATGTAGAGAATGTAATGACGACGCCAGTTGGTACGGTCGTTCTCTTCGTTGAACATGGCTGCTTTTTCGCGGATTTCCTTGCTCTTTTTGCGGTAGGCCCAGCGTGCGTTGGCGTAGGCTGCAACGAGCGTATCACTGGTGAGCAGGTCCACGCCAGCCGACATCTTTGAGGTGTCATAACGGAAGTCAGAGAAGATGTCATAACACATGCGATCGAGTTGGCCAGGGCGTGCGCTGAGCACGGGCACAAGCAGGCGTCCGACATCCGGGCCACCGCGCGGGTTGAGCGAGAAGCCCATTTGCCCCAAAGCCGGTGTGAGCACGATGTAGGGACAGCTGCGCAGATACACACGGTTGGCAGGTTTCTTGGCGGGGACGATGATGTCTTTGAAGATCAGTGGATCGAGCATTTCGATCTCGCCAATCTGAGCGTTGACGGTCGGTCGATCATTGACGGCTCCACCGGGTTTATACTTCTCACGCAACACAAACGGCAGGAAGGGTTCCTTGAGTTTGGCGCAGAGTTTGCAGCCTTTGCGAATGCCTTTGGCTTCACGGCGGGCAAGAATCTCAGCGGTCATTGGGGGCAAACCACCGATACGTGATTGTGCTTCACCGACTGCAGCCTGTTCATCGGGAATCAACTTGCCATCAATCTGTTCGATACTCTTTTGCAGACGAGCGACAGCCACCTTACAGGCTTGGATTTGCTCCTGCATTTCCCGCTTCTTCTGCTTGAAGGTTGATTTCTGTGGATTGAGTTTTTCAATCTTGAATTCCAGTTCCTGCTGTTCATTGCCAACGCGTTCAATTTCGGCTTGAAGCTGCTCGACGGTTTGTTTGTAGGACGATTCGATGATCTTGCCGTAGACGATACGTCGCCACATCTTGTCGACTTTCCAGTCGTCTGAACCCTTTTGGTTGAGTTCAAGATCTTCATCCATGGCAGGTGTGATAAAGCCCTGCCCGACCATGTGAATGTACTCGTCGGTGTAGAGCACGTGGGTGGCATCGACGTGATAATCCCATTCTCTGCGTGGATGGGCGCATTCTTCGAGCAGGAATTTTGAGACATCCTCAGAGAGTAGCCACGGGGCTTTGCCAATCATGCCGTACCGAAGAAACGCGCGGATGTGGGTTTCATCCTCACCAGCAACTTTCTGATCGGCAACGATTACGGCGGCTTCCGTGTAGATCCGCCAGAACTCTTCAACCATGTCGCGGGTGATGTCTTTGATTTCGCCGTTGATGGCGGTTTGCAGATCGTAAAGCCGACTCATCTCTTCGCGGATGGCAAGTTCTTCAGGCGACTGCTTCTTTTTGGACTTGGGATTGATGACCGCTTTGAGTTGCTCATCGAGTTGTTCACTCTTGGCTTTACAGGCAGCTTTGAAACTGTCGAGTGTGCCATGGTAGGCCGTCCAGCCGTAGAGTGTCTGAGGTTTGCAATCGTAGTGGTCGAGAATTTTAAACAGGCGTTCGTCAGCCAGGCAGCGTGTGCCGATGTCCAGCAGGGGCTGGGTCAGCTGATTGCGTTCAAGGAACAGACAGGATTGTTTAATGCCCCATTGGAGCACATCAATCTGTAGCTTATCAATGTCGGATAAATCGATGGGCTTGCGTTCGACGGGTTCAGAAGGTGGCGGGGGGGCCTGTTCTTCTT